>JBOHBA010000059.1:0-7671 GCA_050698095.1 Gaiellaceae bacterium | reverse complement strand
GGGTCGAGCAGCCACCTACACCGGAGTCGACTGCAACGAGTGGGCAGGCGGTCGCACCGGGGCGGGGTACGCCGCGCAGGGAAACATCCTCGTCTCCGGAGATACGGTCGATGCGCTCGCCGAGACCTTCGAGAAGTCTGCGCCCCGCCCGCTCGTCACGCGGCTCCTCGACTGCCTCGACGCAGCGCAAGCCGCTGGAGGAGACCGTCGCGGGCAACAGTCGGCGGCCATTCTCGTGGTCGGGCCGAAACAGGGCTACGCGGGGCTCTCGGACGTCTTCGTCGACCTTCGCGTCGACGACCACGAGCGACCGCTCGAGGAGCTCCGGCGACTGTTCGGAATCCACCAAGAGCTCTTCGGCCAGACGCCGCGCTCGCAGTGGATCGACGTGGACGACGCGCTGCAGAGGGAGATCGGCGACCGGCTCGCCGCTCTCGGCTTCGATCGGCTCGAGGATTGGGCCGGCGTGGAGAACCTCGAGGAGCGGGTCGACGGAGAGAACGCGATCGACCCGTTCGTGCTCGAGAAGCTGCGCGAGAAGTCGCGCTAAGCACCAGGTAGTCGCCGGCTGGATGCGAGCGCTCGAAGCGCCGGCACGGGATCGTGTTCCGGCCGCGCGACCACGAGCACAACCCCATGCTCCGGCCCGGCGAGTGCTCCGACGAGCATCTCGAGCCCGACCGCGAGCGCGAACGCCTTGTGCGCTTGCTCGCCTCCGAACGGCACGAGCGCCTCGGGCCGCGCCGCGCCCGAGAGGACGTCGCCATACGTCACCGCGCCCATCGAGACATCCGCCACCACCGGCCGCCCGTCGCTCGAAGGAATCGCGATCGCGAGCGGGTTCGTCCCGGTGAGCGGAGGCCCGCCGTCCGGGTGCGCGAGCCGCCGTGGAGAGGTCGCGGTGAGCGCGGCCACCAATCCGCCCTCCGCAAGTCGCCGCACCCAGTACCCGAGCACCCCCGTGGGAAAGCAGCGCTGCGCGACGACGACGCGAGCATGCTCGGGCGGATCGGCGAGCGTCGCGCGAACGATCTCCTGGAGCACGAGGTAGCCGAGTACGCCGGCACCGTCCCAGCGTTCGAAACCGTCCTCCGCGACGAGCCGCCGTGGGCGTGCGGCCGGGTCGAAGTCGAGCGTCTCGAGCCACTCCACCCGGGAGAGCCCGTGCCCCGACTTCCCCCGCCGATCCGCGTCCTCGAAGTGCGTGACGAGCGTCTCGACCGAGGCCGAATCCAGCCCGAGAGCGGCGAGCCGGGTACGCGCCTCGTCGCTCGTCACGAGGCTAGAGAACGGTGAGCGGCTTCCGGATCGTTCCAGCCCGTGAGGCTGCGACCGACTTCGCCAGCGCGAGGATCGCCTCCGCCGACTCCGAGTCCGGTGCGACCTCGAGCACGGGACAACCGTCGTCCGCAGCTTCCCGCAGCACGGGGTCGAGCGGAATCCGGGCCAGGAGAGCTACGCCCATCTCGTCCGCGAGCGCCTGACCGCCGCCGGAGCCGAACAGCTCTTGTCCCGTTCCCGCGAGGTACGACATGTTCTCGACGGCCCCGATGATGCGCATCCCCATCTTCTCCGCCATCTGCGCGGCGCGGACGGCAACCTGCTGAGCGGCGGGCTGCGGCGTCGTGACGACGAGCGCCTCGGCGCGCGGCAGGAGCTGGCCCAGCGACATGGCGACGTCGCCCGTCCCCGGCGGCATGTCGATAAGGAGTGTGTCGAGGTCGCCCCAATGGACGTCGGAGAGGAACTGCTCGAGCGCCTTGTGCAGCATCGGGCCGCGCCACATGATCGGCGCGTTGTCGTCGAGAAAGAACCCGATCGACATGAGCTTGAGATCGCCTCGAACCGGCGGCACGATCATCTCGTCGACGGCGATCGGCTTCTGGTGGATTCCCAGCATGTGCGGGATCGAGTGCCCGTAGACGTCGGCGTCGAGCACACCGACCTGCTCGCCGAGTCCCGAGAGCGCGTACGCGAGGTTCGCGGTCAGAGACGACTTGCCGACGCCGCCCTTCCCCGATGCCACTGCGATGACTCGCGTGCCCGGCGACAGCGAGATCGTTCGCTCGTCGCTGCTTCCGCCTCTGAGCCGCGTGACGAGCGCGGCCTTCTCCTCGGGGCTCATGACGTCGAAGCCGAGCCGCACGCGCGTCACTCCGGGAACGGCGCCGACGTGCCGGGTCACCTGCTCGGAGAACGAGTCCCGCAGCGGGCAGCCGACGACAGTCA
Organism: Gaiellaceae bacterium; assembly: GCA_050698095.1. GTDB lineage: Bacteria > Actinomycetota > Thermoleophilia > Gaiellales > Gaiellaceae > GMQP-bins7. The sequence continues at coordinate 5,442 of JBOHBA010000059.1, read as the reverse complement.
GCGCGATCGTCACGGAGACCGAGCCGTCGTCCTCGATCAGGACGTCGCGCACCATCTCGAGCTCGGTCACGGGGCGCCGGAGCTCGGGATCGATGACGTTCTCGAGCGCCTTCAGGATCGCGTCGCGGTCAGGCTTCATGCGAGCGAGGGTACCAGCGGGTCAGCGAAGGACAGCCGCGAGCTCGGCCATCAGCTCAGGCGAGCCGGCTGCCGCGAGACGCGACCGCATCTGGAGATCGAGCGGCGCGCGCTCGAACGGCGGATCTTCGAAGAGCTCGATCGCGAGACCGCACTCGCGCACGAGCAGCTGCGCGGCCGCGATGTCTACCGAGCGCGCCGGCTTGAGCGAGCACACGGCGTCGACTCGGCCCGCGGCGAGGTGGCACAGCGAGAGCGCGAGCGAGCCCATCACGCGCACCCGGCCGACGAGACCGAGAACGTCGCCGATGTGCTCGGCGACGATCGGAGCGGTCGTGCCCTCGAACGAGAGGATCTCGATCGTCTCCTTCGGGCGCAACGCACCGAGGGTCTCACCGTCGAGACGCGCCCCTCGGCCACGCTCGGCGGTCCACTCCTCGCCCGTACCGAAGTCGTAGACGTAGCCGAAGGTGACGTCGCCCATCGTCGGACCCTCCGCGACCGCCAGGGAGAAGGAGAAGAAGGGGATGCCGCGCTTGGCGTTCACCGAGCCGTCGATCGGGTCGACCACGACACGCCGCGATCCACCGGCGCCGAACACGCGCTCGCCGAGCTCTTCCGAGATGAGCACGAAGTCGTCATCGAGAGCCTCGAGCCGCGCGACGACAGCGTCCTCCGCCGCCTGGTCGATGGCCGTCGTCTCGTCCCCACCCTCGCCCAGCTGCAGGACCGGCTCGCGCTCGTACCGGGTCGGCAGGCGCTCGAGCACCTCCTTGATGTCCGCAACGCACAGGCGGCAGGCGTCTAGCCAGCTCACCATGAATCGACCGAGTGAAACAGGAGGCCCGAGAGCGGCTTCGGAAAGAAGTAGGTGCTCTTCGGAGGCATGCGGTCACCTCGGCGTGCGACGGCGAACACGTCCTCGACTCGGGGCGCGCGCAGCAGGTATGCGACATCGGCGTCGCCCGAGTCGACGAGCTTCGACGCCTCGGCCGACCGCGGCGTGTACCGAATCCCGTCGAGCCCGTAGCGGTCGACGAACGCGACGTCGAGCTCACCTTCCGATCCGCGGATGAGCTCGATGCTCCCCCGCCGGTATGCGACAGCCGCCGAGCGCGCGTGCGGCTCGCCGGCGAGGCGCGCGAGCGCGTCCTCGAGATCCGCGCAGGGCTCGCCGTCGCTCATGTCCGCCAGATCGGGACGGTCAGCGAAGACGCGGTGCGTCGGAAAGACGTGCAAGCCTGGGTCGTCGACCGAGACGATCAGCGCCATGATCCGCGCACGCACCCCCAGCTCGTCACCGAGCTCGACCGTGCTCTCGTAGCGATGGTGGCCGTCGGCGATCAGCAGCTCCGACGCGGCGAGGGCGGCGGCGTCCAGCGACGGGAGCCGCCACAGGCGTGTCGCGTCCACCTCGAGATCCGGGGCTCGGCCCGGAACGTCGAGGTCGAGCCGCGCGTCCGTCAGCAGGAAGATCGGCTCGGGCTGGACGCGAATCGAGCGCAGGAGCCGCAGCCGCTCCTCGCGAATCCGCGGGTGCGTCCTCTCGTGCGGGAGAACGCTTCCAGTCGAGTAGGGCTCCGCAGCGAGCGAGACCGCCACGCCGCGACGCTCGCGGGCGACGCCGTCGGGACCGACGTAGTCCTCGACAACGCGCCATGCCGCCGGGTCGTCGTCCTCCTCCAGGATCCCGTCCGCGAGCCACGCACGGTAGAGGCGTGCGGCATCCTCCGGCGACTCGGGCAGCGTGACGTGAACGACGTTGTACGGGCTCCGCGTGAAGAGCTGCGCGCGCTCGGTGTCGCCGACGGCGTCGTACGGGGGAGCGACGAGATCCGCCAGCGAACCGGCCGCGCCGGAGTAGCGGACGGCGCGAAACGGCGTGACGTCGGCCATCCGTTCGAGCGTACCAACGGCCCCGCTTCATAGACTCCGCCTGTGACCACGATCGCCGAGCTCGCCGAGGATCGCACCGTCGAGGGCGTCTTCGCGGTGACGAAGAAAGAGCGGCGCAGGACGCGCGCAGGCGCCTCCTACCTCGTCCTCGAGCTCGCGGATGCGAGCGGGCGCGTCGAGGCGAGAGTGTGGAACGACGTCGAGCTGCTCGACGGCCGCTTCGAGGAGGGCGACGCCGTCCACGTGCTGGGACGAGTCGAGAGCTTCGGCGGCAAGCTCCAGGTTCAGGTGCGCGCGGTCGAGGCGGCTGCGGACGCCGACCCCGTCACCCTCACTCCCGCTCTGCGCCGCGACGCCGACGAGCTCGACGGCTTCTTCGAGTTCCTGGCGGCGGAGATCTCGCACCCCGGACTTGCAAGCCTCGTCGACGGGTTCGTCCGTGACCCCGAAGTCCGTTCCGCGCTCAGAGCACTCCCAGCGGCAGGCGTAGACGGACATCACGGCTATGCGGGCGGGCTCCTGGAGCACACGGTCGGCGTCGCGACCCTCTGTCGCGAGACGGCACAGCTTCATCCACGCCTGCGCGCTGATCTGCTGCTCGCGGCAGCTTTGCTCCACGATGTCGGCCGGATTCGCGAGCTCGGGCGAGGCCCGGCGTTCCGGCAGACCGAGGAAGGCCGCCTGCTCGGTCACGTCCATCTCGGCCTGCGGATGATCGAGGAGCGAGCGCACGATCTCGATCCGGCCGCGCTCGCAGAGCTCCTCCATGCGATCGCCTGCCATCACGATCGCCCGGCGGCCCGCACCGCGGAGGCGGCCGTCCTCTACCACGCGAACCAGCTCGACGCGCAAGCCGCAACGCGCCCCGTCGGCGACGACTGATCGCACATGGCTGCGGTCCTCGCCCTCTGCGGAGGTCTGATGTGGGGCGTCGGCGACTTCTTCGGCGGGGTCGCCTCCCGTCGCCTCGCCGTTATCACCGTCGTCGTCGTCTCACAGGCGATAGGGCTCGCCAGCCTGCTTCTCTGGGTCCTCCTGACGGGAGACTCGTTCCCAGGCGTCGCGGAGCTCCTCCCCGCTGCCGCCGCCGGTCTCGCCGTGCTGATCGGGCTCGGCGCCTTCTACCGTGGCCTCGCCATCGGCGCCATGGGGATCGTGGCTCCCATATCTGCGGCCGGACCGATCGTGCCGCTCGCCGTCGACGCCGCCCGAGGGACGACGCCGGCGGTAACGCAGTGGCTCGGCATCGCCCTGATCGTGCTCGGAATCGCGACGCTCTCCTGGGAGCGCTCCGCCGTGGGGCGTGCGAAGGTCGCGACGGGAACCGGGCTGGCGATCGCCGCAGCTCTGGCCTTCGGTCTGTTCTACGTAGGCATCGACGCAGGCGCGGACGAGAGCGGCGCGTGGGCGGTAATCGCCGCCCGCGCCGCCGCCGTTTCGGCCGGTGCGCTTGCGGCTGTGGTCATGTCCACGTCGCTCTCACCGACGCGATCGCTGCTGCCGATGCTCGTCCTGGTCGGCGTCGTCGATACGTCCGCGAACGTGCTCGTCGCGACGGCGACGACATATGGCGCTGTCGGAATCGTCGCGGTGCTCGGCTCCCTCTATCCCCTCGTGACCGTCGTGCTCGCACGGATCGTCCTCGCCGAGAGGCTGAGCGCGCAGAAGCGCTTCGGCGGAGTCGTCGCGCTCGGAGGAGCCGCGCTGGTCGCCGCCGGCTGAGCGCGAATGCTGTCGCAGAGAGGATCGCGCGGTGCCGCGGAGAACCCGGCGCAATGAGCGAGGTTCCCGCGGCCGTGGCAGACCGGTCTCCGCTTCGCGTCGGAGCGCTCATGACGCTGGCCGCACTCGGCTGCGCCGCGCTCATCGGCGTGATCGCGGTCATCGATGCCGACGGGACCGGTACCGCGGTCGGTGTCGGCGTCGGAACAGCTGTCACGATCTTCGTCGCCGGGGGAACGGTCGCATGCGCGCTCGCCTGCCTCGCGCGGCGCCGAGTCGAGCTGATCGCGCTGGGCGGAATCGCAGCCTCGGGGCTCGCCATGGATCTATTCGCGCTCGCGATCTGGCGGGAGATCGACGACGAGACGTACGGGAAGATCGCCGGAATCGCGTTCGTCTGGACGTTCTTCGGCCTGCTCATGCTCGGACTCACACTCGCTGTTCAGGCGCGGGGGCGACTCGCGAGGGCCCTCTTTATCGGGGCGATGGTCGCCTCGGGCGTGGCGGGGCTCATCGCGTCGTGGCTCATCGCCACAAATGGCGGCGCTGTCTTCGGGCTGACTACCGGGTTCGACCCGTTCGCGGACGAGAGCCTGCTGCGACCGCTCGCGGTGGCGCTCGTTCTGCTCTCGACACTGTGGTTCGGAGCGCTGGCGGCGAGCCGCCTCGAGCGCGACTAGCTAGACGTTGAACCGCACGTTGAGGACGTCGCCGTCCTCCACCACGTAGCCCTTGCCCTCGAGGCGCTGCAACCCTCGGCGAGCGGCTTCCGCGTGCGACCCGCACTCGAGCAGGTCGTCCCAGCGGATGACCTCGCAACGAATGAACCCGCGTGCAATATCCGAGTGGATCGACTCCGCCGCGGCAAGCACTGACTCGCCGTAGCGCAGAGTCCACGAGCGGGCCTCGGTGTCGCCGATCGTGAAGAACGTGATCAGCCCCAGCGCTTCCTTCAGTCGATGCACGACGTCGTCGAGCGCGGAGGGGCCGGAGCGAAACTCGGCAGCTTCGGCCTCCGGCAGCTCCGCGAGCTCCATCTCGAGGGCGCAGTCGATCCCTCCCGGGCCGTTCTCGAGCGGGATGAGCGGCTTCGCGGTCAGCGGCTCGAGCTCGCGCGGGAGATCGCCGGCCCAGTCCGCGAGCGGTCTTCCGGCTTCGAGGTGCGCGAGCAGCAACTCGAGCTGCTCCACCTCGAGACGCTTCGAGCGGTCGCCCGACTTCGCCTCCTTGCGCACCTTCTCCAGGCGGCGCTCGACGTGATCGCGGTCAGCGACGATCAGCTCGAGCCGCAGGCTCTCGAGATCGGCTGTCGGATCGGCGGCGGCGGAGAAGCCGTCGAGCACGGCCAGCAGCGCGTCGGCCTGCCGCAGTCCTCCCGGAACCTCGACACCCGCGCCGGGCACGTCCACCACCCGGACGGCAGCAGGGGTGACCTTCTTCGAGCCGATGAGCGCCGCGAGCCGATCGAGCCGGTCGTCGGCGATCACCGCCATGCCGACGTTCGCCTTCTCCGTGACAGCCGCGTACGCCGTCACCTCGGCACCCGCGTGCGTCAGCGCGTTGAACAGCGTCGTCTTGCCGGCGTTGGGCAGGCCGACGATCCCGACCTGCAGCGGCACGACTCTCAGTCCCCGAAGCCGACCCGGCCCTCGCGTGCGAAGCGCTTCGCGTAGAGCACCCGCGGAA
>JBOHBA010000058.1:0-8186 GCA_050698095.1 Gaiellaceae bacterium | reverse complement strand
AGGCGCGCAGGCGCTCGTGGACTCGACCGCCGAGCAGCTCGTAGACGGGCTTGCCGACCGACTTGCCCACGATGTCCCAGCACGCCATCTCGATGCCGCTGAGCACGCCCACGAGGGACAGGTCGGGCCGGGCGCTGTACCCGCGCGCGTAGACGCGTCGCCACAGCGCCTCGACGTGGAACGGATCGACGCCCTCGACGTGCCGCTCGTACACGTCCCCGATCATCCGCTCGACCGTGAGCGGGTGGAACGTCGCCGCGTACACCTCGCCCACTCCCTCGATCCCGTCGTCCGTCAAGAGCTTCAGGAAGACGAAGTAGCGCCCCCCGAAGTGCGGCGGCGGGTTGCCGACGACGAACGTCCTGAGATCGACGATCTTCATGGTCGGCCCTCGGGACTCCGGCTCACGGATGACGCGAGCTGAACGCCGGCAACCAGCGTGCCAGCTCGGACAGGTTTCGGCCGAGCGTCTGCAGGTCGTCGACGATGACCGCACGTCGCTCGGGCGTGATCCTCGACACCGGGATGCAGGTCGTCAGAGCGGCGAGCGTGACGCCTTCGTCGTTGACGACGGGGACGGAGGCCGCATAGAGACCCTCGGCGGTCTCCTCCAGATTCTCCGCGTACCCTCGCTCGCGCACTTCGGCCACGATCGACTGCAGCTCGGCAACGCCGTTCAGCCGGCGGCCGGTCGGCGTAACGAGCAGCTTGCCGCCGAACATCGCCGACACCGCCGCTTCGGGATGCGACGCGAGCACGACGCGGCCGCTCGCCGACGCGAAGGCCGGCGTCTTCGAGCCGACGTGCGTCACGAGCCGCACCGGCTGCGACGTCTCCTCGAGTGCGACGAAGAGCGACTCGACGCCGTCGAGCACGGCGAGCGCAATGGTCTCGTCGTGGCGCGTGAGGAACTCTGCGGCCACTGACCTGAAGGCGGTGACGATGGGCAGCTCCGAAGCGGCGGAGCCGAGGCGAAGCGCCCGGATGCCGAGGTCGAAGCGGCCGTCACGGTCGCGCACCGCCCAGCCACGCTCGACGAGAACGGCGCAGATGCGGTGGAGAGTGCTCTTCGCGATGCCGAGATCGCGCGAGATCTCGGACAGCGAAAGCGGGCTGCGCGCGGCGAGCAGGTCGAGCACTGCGAGCGTCGCCTTGACTCCCGTGGACGTCGAGGGCCTGCGGTCGACATGCTCGCCCTGGACGGCCGTTGCCTCCATGGGCTTCACCTCGGTCACCTCGGTGAGCCTACACCCGTGCGGAACCGCTATCCACATGCAGAACGCGACTTGACGAGCCAACGCGGAACATGCGATAACCCCGCCATCGACGTGGAATGCGAATCCACACGAGGAACGGACGATCAGGTCGGCCCGAGCGCGTCGCCGGTCTCGTCCGTCATCGGCCGAGTCCACATAGGAGGGTAGGGATGGACCGCGACATCCGAAGGGCCGTCGAGGAGTTCCGCCGCAACGAGGCGGGCCCCTTGGAGAACAACGTCATCGACGAGCTCATGGGCGGCGAGCTCGACCGCGAGGAGTTCCTCCGGCGCGGGGCGATGTTCGGGATCGGGGCCGGCACGCTCGGGCTGCTGCTCAAGTACGTCGGCGAGGCCGACCTCGCGTTCGCAGCGCCCCAGGCGGCCGTCCAGGCCGGGGGCACGATTCGCGTGGGCATCCCCGTATTCGGCGCCTCGCTCGAGCCGTACCTGCTCAACGAGGGAGGGGCGCTCGCCTTCGCCGGCATCCCCGGCGAGTACCTGACGTTCACGAATCCACAGGGAAAGGTCGTGCCCTGGCTCGCCGCGAGCTGGAGGCCGAACGCAGACGCCACCGTGTGGACCTTCCAGCTCCGCAAGGGCGTGAGGTTCCACAACGGCAAGGAGATGACCTCCGCGGACGTCGTGGCGTCCCTGAAGCACTACGTCAGCAAGGGATCGAACGCAGGACTCGGCCCGTCCTACGACGCCGCGGGCGTCTCGGCGCGCGGTAAGTACACGGTCGTCGTGCGTCTCAAGTCGCCGACGGGCGTGTTCCCGTACCTCCTCAGCCAGACGACGTACCAGGCGATCATCCAGCCCGCATCGATCGTGGCCAACCCCGGGACCTGGGTCGCGAAGGGGATGATCGGAACCGGCGCGTTCAGGCTCAAGAGCTACGTCGACAAGAGGAGCGCGGAGCTCGTCCGCAACAACGCATACTGGGGCGGTCGCCCGCCGCTCGACGGAGTCAGGATCACCTTCTTCCAGAGCTCCGCGGCATTGGTGCTCGCGCTGCGGTCGGGTCAGATCGACCTCGCGATGCAGCTCTCCCCGCAGGAGGCCCGGCCGTTCAAGGGCAACTCGAAGTACACGTACTACGCCTTGCCGACGGCTGCCCATCGGCAGGTCTGCCTGAGGAGCGACGTCGCCCCGTTCAGGGACGCGCGCGTCCGCCGTGCGGTCGGGCTCGTCATCAACCGGCCCCAGCAGGTCGAGCGCATCATGCTCGGCGCCGCACAGATCGGAAACGACAATCCGTTCTGGCGCGGATTCGCATCGAGCGACCGGTCGACCAAGCAGCGCACGCAGAACCTCGAGCTCGCGCGTGAGCTTCTACGGGCCGCCGGGGCCGAGAACTTGAAGTTCAACCTCACGACCTGGAACTTCCTCGACCACACCGACCACGCGGCGTCGATCCAGGCGTATGCGCGCCAGGCGGGCATCGAGGTGGGGATCGAGGTCATGGACGTGGGCAAGTACTACGACTCCGAGCCGGCCGGCGCCGACTACTTCACGACCACGCCGTGGCTCAACCGTCCTGCGACGTTGACCGAGTACGGCGCGCGCGGCGTCCCGAACATCTACATCACCCGGTGCTACATGTCGACGGGTGACTGGAACGCCTCGCACTACAAGAACGACGAGTTCGACTCCGTCGCGAGGACGTACCTCGCAGCCGCGGAGATCGCGGCCCAGCGGAAGGCGACGAAGCGGATGGCGGGGCTCCTGCTCCGCGACACACCGGTCGTCACCGACTACTTCATCAGGTACGTGACGGCGAGCTCGTCGAAGGTGAAGAACTACGTCCCCGAGGGGATCTCGCACATCCGCCTGGCGAAGGTCGGCCTCGGCTAGAACGGGACACGAGGAGCGGGCGGCGGGCATCCGAGTGTCCGCAGCCCGCCCTTCGCCCGATCGGGGCCTCGGATGACCCGCTTCCTGCTCAAGCGGATCGGCCTGGCGCTGATCACGCTCTTCCTCCTGAGTGCGATCGTCTTCGCGATCTCGACCGTGCTTCCCGGCAACGTCGGCCGCGCCGTGCTGGGGCCGTTCGCGACTCAGGAATCGGTCGACGCCCTCAACGAGCAGCTCGGGACCGAGCGGCCGGTCTTCGAGCAGTACGTCGACTGGGCGGGCGGGCTCCTACGGGGCGACCTGGGCACGTCTCTCACGAAGCAGGTCCCCGCGTGGGACGTCCTCCGCCCCGCTCTCGTGAACTCGTTCAAGCTCGCGCTCGTCGCATTCCTGATCTGCATCCCGATCTCGCTCCTCGGCGGCATCGTCGCCGGGCTCCGGTACGGCCGGCCTGCTGACCGGGGAATCACGATCGCGGGCATCTCGTTCGCGGCGATGCCCGAGTTCGTGACCGGGATCGTGCTCATCCTGATCTTCGGAATCTGGCTGGGATGGCTGCCGGCGACCGCGCAGGCGGAGGAGGGCGCGAGCGTCCCGACACAGGTGAAGTACCTGCTCCTGCCCGCGCTGACGCTCACGCTGGTGCTGTTCGGGTACATCGCGCGGATCACACGCGCGGGGATGATCGATGCGCTCGACTCGGACTACGCGCGTACCGCGTTTCTGAAGGGCCTCCCTTCGTCGGTCGTGGTACGGAAGCACGTGCTGCGAAACGCGCTCCTCCCGACGATCGCCGTCGTCGCGGTTCAGATCGGCTACCTCGTCGGTGGGCTCGTCGCCGTGGAGCTGCTCTTCAACTACCAGGGCATCGGCCTCCTCGTCCTGGAGGCCGCGCGCCAGAAGGATCTCCCCCTCCTGACGGCGGGCGTACTCGTGATCGGAATCGTCTACCTCGTCGTGACGCTCGTTGCCGACATCCTCTACGCGGTCCTCAATCCGCGCATCCGGTTCGGGGCAGCCGAGTGACCGCGGTCATCGCCCCGGAGCCCTCGCCGGTCCCGGCGTCGGTGCGGAGCGAGTCGCACGCGGCACGCTCCGAGCGGGTGCGGCTGCTGCTGCGGTCGCCGACGGTGATCGTGGGAGCGATCGTGGCGGTCGTCTGGGTCTTCTGCGCGATCCTCCCGGGCGTCGCGCCCCACGACCCGATATTCGACAACCAGTTCCCGACGAACGAGAAGCCGAGCTGGTCGCACCCGTTCGGCACTGACACGAACGGACGCGACATCTTCTCCCGCGTGATCGCCGGCTCCCGCAACATCCTGCTCGTCGCGCCGGCGGCGACGCTGCTCGGCACTGTCCTCGGCACCATTCTCGGGCTGGTCACCGGCTACCTGCGCGGCGTCGTCGACGACGCGACCAGTCGGTTCATCGACGCTGTGCTGGCCCTGCCGCTGATCGTGACGGCGATCCTGATCGTGACCGCGGTCGGCAACTCGTCCCGGTGGGTGGTCGTGCTCATCATCGGATTCATCTTCACGCCGGTCGTCTCGCGCACGGTGCGCGCGTCGGTCCTCGGAGAAGCGGAGCTCGACTACGTCCAGGCGGCACGACTGCGCGGCGAGCGGGCGCCGTACATCATGTTCTCGGAGATCCTTCCGAACGTCATGTCGCCGATCGTGGTCGAGTTCACGGTTCGGCTCGGGTACGCGATCTTCACCGTCGCCTCGCTGACGTTCCTCGGGTTCGGGGTCCCGCCGCCGTCTCCCGACTGGGCCGCGCAGATCAACCAGTACTGGACGCTCGTCGATCCGTACTGGTGGATGACGCTGTTCCCGGCGCTTGCGATCGCGAGCCTCGTCGTCGCGGTCAACCTCGTCGCCGACACCGTCCGCGAGGTCTACGAGCGGTGACCGTGGCAGCAGACACCGCGAAGGCGCTCGACGTCGCCGACCTCGAGCTCGTCTACCGCGTGCGCGGCGTCGATCGCGAGGTTCTCCGCGGCATCTCCTTCTCGATCGAGCGCGGGCGCTCGTACGGGCTCGTGGGCGAGTCGGGGTGCGGGAAGTCGACCGCCGCGCTCGGCATCGTGCGCTACCTGCCCCGAAACGGCCGCGTGACCGGCGGCGCGGTCTCGGTCGCCGGCCGGAATGTCCTCTCGCTGAGCGGTCGCGAGCTGCGCGACTACCACGCGCGAACCGTCTCGATGGTGTACCAGAACCCCGGATCCGCCCTGAATCCGGGCCTGCGCATCGGCGCTCAGGTCGCGGAGGCGTTCACGGTGCTCGGCGCATCCCGCGGTGAGGCGGCGGAGCGGGCGCGGGCGGCGCTCGTCAAGGTGCAGATCGCCGATCCGTCGAGCGTGATGGGGCGCTACCCGCACCAGCTCTCGGGCGGGATGCAGCAGCGAGTGGTGATCGCGATGGCGCTCGCGAAGGATCCGGCACTCCTGATTCTCGACGAGCCGACGACCGGGCTCGACGCGACCGTGGAAGCAGAAGTGCTCGACCTCGTCTCGCAGCTCCAGGCCGAGCTCGATACGGCCGTGCTCTTCATCAGCCACAACCTCGGCGTCATCTCGAAGATGTGCTCCCGGGTCGGCGTGCTCTACGCCGGACGCCTCGTGGAGGAGGGCCCGGTCGAGACGGTGCTCCAGGACCCGCGCCACCCGTACACGGTGGGCCTGCTCCGCTGCATCCCGCGCGGGGGGGTTCGCAAGGATCACGGTCGCCTCGACACGATCCCAGGCTTCCTCCCGCCGCTCGGCATCGAGCTCCCCGGCTGCGTCTTCGCCGATCGCTGCGCGCTGGCAGACGAGCGCTGCCACGTGGAGGAACCTCCGTACTACGTCGTCTCCCCGGGACACGAGAGCAGGTGCTGGTACCACGACCGGGCGCGAGACCTCCCGCGTGCGATGGCTGCCGACCTCGAACTGCCTCGGGTCGACCGCTCGCAGCCTGCGCTCGTCGAGCTCGACGAGCTCACGAAGGTCTTCAAGCAACGCGGCCACGACGTCCACGCGCTCACGGGTTTCAGTGCAGCGATCTGGCCGGGCGAGACGCTCGGGCTCGTGGGTGAGTCAGGGAGTGGGAAGACGACGCTCGCAAGGACTCTGCTCGGCATCGTCCCTCCCACCTCCGGCAGCGCGACGCTGGAGAGGACGACCTTGCCCGATCGATACCAGAAGCGCTCGCAGGCGGAGCTGAGGGCGCTCCAGATCGTGTTCCAGAACCCCGATTCGGCGCTGAACCGTCGCCACTCGGTCCGTCGCATCCTGCTGCGATCGTTGCGCAAGCTCGCAGGGGTAAGCGGCCGTGCTGCCGAGGAGCGAATGCTGGACATCGTCTCGCGCGTGCGAGTGACCGAGCGTACGCTTACGCAGAAGCCGGTACAGCTTTCGGGCGGTCTCAAACAACGGGTCGCGATCGCGCGCGCGTTCGCCGGCGACCCGAAGCTCGTCGTTTGCGACGAGCCGACCTCGGCGCTCGATGTCTCGGTGCAGGCGGCAATCCTCAACCTCCTCGTCGAGCTTCAGGCCGAGAAGCACGTCGCGTACGTTTTCATCTCGCACGATCTCGGGGTCGTCCGGTACATCTCCGATCGCATCGCGGTGCTCTATCTCGGCCGATTGCAGGAGCTCGGCCCGGCGGACGTCGTGTTCGACGGCCCGCATCATCCCTACACGGAGGCGCTCCTCTCCGCGGTGCCGACGATCGACGGCGGCGGGCGGGACCGGATCAGGCTCGAGGGCGACATTCCGAGCGCTGCCTCACCGCCGAGCGGCTGCGTCTTCCACACGCGCTGCCCGCGCTTCCTCGGCGCGATCTGCGAAGAGACCGAGCCGCCGCTGGTCGAGGTCGAGAGCGGGCACCTCATGCGCTGTCACATCCCGATCGAGGAGCTCCGCGAGCTGCAGTCGAAGGCGGGGACGCCGGCGTGAAGATCCGCGGCGCGGTGCTGGAGCAGACCGGCGGCCCGTTGGTCGTCTGCGACCTCGAGCTGACGCCTCCGGGGCCGGAGGAGGTGCTCGTCCGGCTCCATGCAAGCGGCGTCTGCCACTCGGACTGGAACGCCATCGACGGCACCTCGGAGACCGTGTGTCCTGCGGTGCTCGGTCACGAGGGCGCGGGCGTGGTCGAGACGGTCGGAGAGCGCGTCACGCGAGTGGCGGTAGGCGATCACGTCGCCCTCTCGTGGACGCCCTGGTGCGGAGCGTGCGAGGAGTGCGAGCGCGATCTGCCGCAGCTCTGCTCGACCGTGTGGCCGGCGATGGCCACGGGTGGGTTGATGGACGGCACGCCTCGCCTCTCGCGCGACGGGGAGCCCGTCTATCACTACTCCTTCCTTTCGACCTTCGCCGACGCGTGCGTCGTGCCCGAACGCTCGTGCGTGCCGATCGACGCTGACGTCCCGTTCGATGTCGCCGCGCTCGTCGGCTGCGCGGTATCGACCGGAGCCGGCGCGGTGTGGCGGACCGCCGGCATTCGGGCCGGCGAACGGGTGGCGATCGTCGGTTGCGGCGGCGTCGGCCTGTCCGCGCTCATGGCCGCGGTCGCAGTCGGAGCGGAGCCGGTGATTGCCGTCGACACCGCGCCGCAGAAGCTCGAGGTCGCGCGCTCGTTCGGGGCGACGGCCACGGTCGGGTGGCAAGGCAGCGCCGAGGCGACGGCCGAGGCGGTACGCGAGGTCTCAGGCGGCGGCGTCGACTACGCGATCGAAGCGACCGGGCGCCCCGAGGCGATGGAGGCCGCGTTCCTCTCCACACGCAAGCGCGGGGCTGCCGTCCTCATCGGGATACCTCGCGAAGGCTCCACGTTGTCCCTTCCCGCGGTGACGATCCCGCGGATGGAGCGGCGTGTGCTCGGATCGATCTACGGCTCGACGAGGCCCGAGCGCGACTTCGCACACACGCTCGACCTCTACCGCGAGGGGCTCCTGCCACTCGACCGGCTCGTGTCGCACCGTCTCCCGCTCGACCAGGTCGAGCACGGCTTCGAGCTGATGCACTCCGGGGAAGCGCTGCGCGTCGTTCTCGACCTGAATGGAGGGGCATGAACCTCGAGGAGCTCGACGGTCG
>JBOHBA010000057.1:0-5393 GCA_050698095.1 Gaiellaceae bacterium | reverse complement strand
GTAGAGCGAGGTCGCGCGCCACGGACGCTCGCGGCCACGTCCGCCACCCGCTTCCTCGACGAGCTCGAAGCGGGCGAGCTGGCGCAGGTGGTAGGACGCGCTCCCCGAGCTTTCGCCGATCCTACGGCCCGCTTCGGACGCACTTAACGGCCCCTCACGCCGCAACAGGCCGAGCAACCGAATCCGCACAGGGTGCGCGAGTGCGCGTAGCGCGCCGGGATCAGTGAGCTCCGTCGCCCGTTTCATGCGAAGACATCTTTGCAAAGAGTTCTTTGCAATACCAGTCGTTCGTAGCGCTCGCTCTTTCGCCTCGTCCGTATCGTGTCGGCATGCGCGCGGTGGCAGCAGTCTTGGCGCGTCTCGCCGCACCCCTCGCGTTCGGGGCCCCGATCCCGGCGCCGACCGTCTTGCCGAAGCCCGGCTCGTCGTGAAACTGCAGGATTAGAGCGAGATCTCGGCGGCTCCGTCGCGCGTGGCGGCGAGGCGGGGCACGACGTCGAGGACGCTTTCGCGCGCGCAAAACACGATGTCCGGCTCGAGCTCGGGCGCGTTCTCCATGAGATTGCGACCGCTCTTCGAGGCGCGGAAGGCGTCCTCCGCCCCACTCCACGTCGAGACGAGGCGGGCCGCCGCTTCGGCCGCGTCCGTGCGCTCCCAGCCGAGCTCCGCGACGATCCGGCCCGCGACGAAGGCGTCGTCGAGCGCGAGCGTCCCCTGGACGCCGGCGCAGACGACAAGAGCGTCCTCACCGGCGGCGCGGGTCTCCTCCACCACAGCGGACAGGTTGAGGAGCGACGCTACGAGCACGCGCTCGCAGCGTTGCGCAGCCGCTACCACGGCCCGCGTCCCGTTCGTCGTCGAGAGAATCAGCATCGTTCCGGCGGCCTCCAGGTACTCCCGCGGCGAGTTCCCGAGGTCGAAACCGGGAATGCGCACGGCCTTCCGCTCGCCCCCGAGGACGCCCTCGCCGAGCGCGTCGCGGAGTGCTCGCGCCTCCTCTACCTCGGCCGCGCAGAACACGCGCTCGTAGCCGGACGCAAGCGCCTGGCAGATCGTCGAGGTCGCTCGGATGACGTCGATGACGATTCCGGTCGGGGCCGCGCCGGCCTCGTCCGGTGTGAACACGACGTCGACGCGCACGCGGGTACGCTAGCCGCGGTGGACGAGCCCCTCCGCTGCTACCGGCATCCGGACCGCGAGACCCTCGTCTCGTGCTCCGACTGCGGCCGTGGAATCTGTCCGGACTGCATGAACTTCGGCCCGGTCGGGATCCGCTGCCCGGAGCATGCGTCTTCGACGGGAGTCCCTGCCAAGAAGCGGGCGCAGATCACGGCTCGAAAGACGCGCGCCTCCTTCAGCCGGTCCGGACCTGTCGTCACGTTCTCCCTGATCACCCTCAACATCGGCGTCTTCCTCGTGCAGCTCCTCATGGGGGCCGCGCTGGGCACGACGGACACAGGCTGGATCTACGAGCATGGCGTCCTCGTCTCGAGCGCCGTCGACTCGTCCGGCCAAGTAGTGGGAGTTGCCGAGGGCGAATGGTGGCGTCTGCTGACAGCGACCTTCCTGCACGGAAACCTCCTGCACCTCGGCATGAACATGCTCGTGCTCTGGATCATCGGGCCGCCGCTCGAGGAGTACTTCGGCCGCGGCCGCTACGCGCTCGTCTATCTCGTCTCCGGGCTTGCGGGCTCTGCCGGAGCGCTGATCGTGTCGGGCGGCGCTCCGACCGTCGGCGCCTCGGGCGCGATCTGGGGGATCATGGGTGCGGCCGTCCTCCTCGAGGCGCGCCGTATCTACGTCTTCGGCGGCCAGGCGATGGGGCTCGTCGTCTTCAACCTCGTCATCACCTTCCTCATCCCGGGAATCTCGATCGGCGGACACATCGGCGGGCTGATCGGGGGCGGCGTCTGCGCGCTCGTCTTTGCCAGTCTGAGGCGAACGCCAACCCTCGCCACGCTCTCCGTCGCAGCGGTCGGCGCCCTCAGCGTCGCCATCGCGGTCTCCCAGGTTCAGCTGTAGCGCGCGGTCTCCCTCAGACTGTTACAACCGTTGCCTAGCCGCCGATGGCGACCGCGGTCACACCGGCCTCGGCGAGCGCGGCCTGCGCGGCCGCCAACCGAGCCAGCGGCACGCGGTACGGCGAGCACGAGACGTAGTCGAGCCCCAGCCGGTGGCAAAAGGCGACCGAGCGCGGCTCGCCCCCATGCTCGCCGCAGATTCCCAGCTTGATCTCCGGCTTCGTCGCGCGCCCGCGCTCCACCGCGATCCGCATGAGGTCGCCCACGCCGTCCTCGTCCAGCACCTCGAACGGGTTGCGCTCGAGGATGCCCTCCTTGAGGTAGTAGGAGAGGAACTTCCCCTCCGCGTCGTCGCGCGAGAAGCCGAGCGCGGTCTGCGTGAGGTCGTTCGTCCCGAACGAGAAGAAGTCCGCCTCCGCAGCGATCTCGTCGGCGCGGAGACAGGCTCGCGGGAGCTCGATCATCGTGCCGCAGAGGAAGTCGACGGTCGGCTCCTCCGCGGCCACGCGCTCGGTCAGCTCGCGCAGTCGAACGAATTCCTCCCGGAAGCCGACCAGCGGATGCATGATCTCGACGAAGGGCGCCACGTCGGTTCGCTCGTGAACAGCCCGCGCGGCGCGCACGATCGCGCGCACCTGCATCTCGTAGATCTCCGGGAACTGGAGCCCCAGGCGGCAACCGCGCGTGCCCAGCATCGGATTCGCCTCGTGGAGCTCCCGAATCCGGTCCCGCATGACGTCGGACGTCGCCTCCTCGAGCGGCGGGAGGAACTCGTGCAACGGAGGATCGAGCAGGCGGATCGTGACCGGGAGCCCGGCCATGGCCTCGAAGATCCCCTCGAAGTCGGCTTGCTGAACGGGCAGCAGCCGCCCCAGCGCGCCACGCCGCTCCTCGTCGTCGCCCGCGAGGATCATCTCGCGCACGACCGGGAGCCGGTCTACCGCCATGAACATGTGCTCGGTCCGGCAGAGCCCGATTCCCTCGGCCCCGAGCTCCCGTGCTTTCGCGGCGTCCTCGGGTGTATCGGCGTTGGCGCGAACGCGAAGCCGGCGCAGATCGTCGGCCCAGCCGAGAATCGTGCCGAAGTTCTCGTCGATCGCAGGCGGGACGAGCGGGACCGAGCCGAGCATTACCGTCCCTGTGCCACCGTCGATCGTGATCACGTCACCCGCGCGAAGCTCGTGCTCGCCGATCGTCACCGCACCAGCCACCTCGTCGATCGAGAGCCCCTCGCAGCCGGCGACGCACGGCTTGCCCATCCCCCGAGCGACGACGGCGGCGTGCGATGTCATCCCGCCGTGCGCCGTCAGCACACCCCGCGCCTGGATGAGGCCGTGGATGTCGTCCGGGGTCGTCTCCCAGCGCACGAGGATGACGTCGTCGCCTGCCTTCCCGCGTTCCTCTGCGGTGTCCGCGTCGAGGACGATCGCACCGGAGGCCGCTCCCGGCGAGGCATTCAGGCCGCGCGCTGCGACATCGACCCTCGCATCGGGGTCGATCGTCGGATGCAGGAGTTGATCGAGCTGTCCGGGATCGATCCGCGCGACGGCCTCTTCGCGGGAGATGAGCCCCTCGTCGACCATCTCCGCGGCCGCGCGGAGCGCCGCGGCGGCCGTCCGCTTCCCGGTGCGGGTCTGTAGGAGGTAAAGCTTCCCCTCCTCGACCGTGAACTCGACGTCCTGCAGGTCGCGGTAGTGCGCCTCGAGCCTGTCGAGCGTGTCGACGAGCTCGGCGAAGGCATCGGGCATCCTCTCGCTCATGCGCTCGATGGGCTCCGGAGTACGAATGCCCGCGACGACGTCCTCGCCCTGGGCATTCGAGAGAAACTCGCCGAACAATCGCCTCTCGCCTGTGGCGGGGTCGCGTGTGAAGCAGACGCCCGTCCCTGAGCTCTCGCCGCGGTTTCCGAACACCATCTGCACGACGTTCACCGCCGTTCCCAGGTCGTCGGGGATGTCGTAGGTGCGACGGTAGACATGCGCGCGCGGCGCGTTCCACGAGTCGAACACGGCCCGGTATGCACGCCGCAGCTGCTCGCTCGCGTCCTGCGGAAAGCGTTCCCCGGTTCCTTCCGCGTAGATCGCATTGAATGTCTCGACGAGCTGGCCGAGGTCGTCCGCGGTCAGTTCGACATCGAGTGAGACTCCACGCGCGGCCTTGAGATCCGCGAGCGCTTGCTCGAAGCGGTGGCCGTCGATCCCGTCCACGACCTCGCCGTACATCTGGATCAGGCGCCGGTACGAGTCGAGCGCGAAGCGTGGGTTCGCGGTCGACGCGCCGAGACCGGCTGCGGCCTCGTCGCTCAGTCCAAGGTTGAGGATCGTGTCCATCATTCCCGGCATCGAGACCGCAGCGCCCGACCGAACCGAGACGAGAAGCGGGTCGTTGGCATCCCCGAACCGCTTGCCCGTGCGCTCCTCGAGCCCGGCAATGTGCCTGTCGACTTCGTCGTCGAGCCCTTTCGGCACATGTCCGCCCGCGGCCAGGTACGCGCGGCACGCGTCGGTCGTGATCGTGAATCCCGCCGGGACCGGAATACCGAGCTGCGTCATCTCGGCCAGGCCCACGCCCTTTCCCCCGAGGAGCTCACGACCGCCGCTCGAGTCCTCGCCGAAGTCGAAGACATAGCGCATTCGCGGGGGGAATCTACACTCGCCTGAATGTCCGGACAGATCCTGGCGATGGGCGGCGGCGGCTTCATGCGGGAGCCTGAATCGCCGCTCGACGACTTCTTCCTCTCGCTGTCTCCTGCTGCGCGCCCGCGCGTGTGCTTCGTCCCGACTCCGGCCGGCGACAGCGATCGCGCGATCGCCGCGTTCTTCGAGGCGTTCGCGCGCCGCGACTGTGAGCCGAGCTGTCTGCGCCTGTTCGGGACACCCGAGCGCCCCGCCGAGCACCTGGCGTCGCAGGACGCTATCTACGTCTCGGGCGGAAACACGGCGAACGCGCACGCTCTCTGGCGCCTGCATGGAGTCGACCGTGCGCTGCGGGACGCTTGGGAGCGCGGCGCCGTCCTCGGCGGCGTGAGCGCGGGCGCGAACTGCTGGTTCGAGTGCAGCGTCACGGACTCGTTCGGTCTCGAGCTGGATGCTCTCCAGGACGGCTTGGCGATCCTGGCGGGCAGCTTCTGCCCGCACTACGACGGTGAGGCGCTCCGCCGCCCTGTCTATCGCAGGCTCGTCGACGGAGGATTCCCGCCCGGGTACGCAGCCGACGACGGCGCCGCGCTCCACTTCGTCGGGACGGAGCTGCGCGAGGTCGTCTCGTCCCAGCCGGGCGCGCGGGCGTACCGCGTCGAGCCCGGCAGCGAGATGCCGCTCGAACCGCGGCTCGTGCGAATCTAAGTGCTTCCCGCCGTACGTACGCTCGTGA
>JBOHBA010000056.1:0-3582 GCA_050698095.1 Gaiellaceae bacterium | reverse complement strand
GTGCCGGCGGTAGCGGACACGAACGGACTTGCGGTCCGGGCTCGCTCCGCGCTCGGGAACGGAGCCGGATGAGCATCTGGAGTCGGTCGTCTGCGGTCGACAGCCACGACGCGCGGGCGCTACGACGCGTGTCCCTCCGCACGCGCCTACTGCAGGCCGCGCTCATCGTTGCCGCCCTCGCTCTGTTCGCACTGGCGACCGCGTCCGCGCGCGCACTCGATCCTGCCAAGCCGACGTTCTTGCCGGAGCGGTCCGGCGTCCTCGTCCTGGATCTGTCCCTGAGCATCGGAGAGAAGGACTACGCCGACATTCGCCAGACCCTCCGCCGGCTGATCGACGACGACGGCTCGATGGGGCTGGTGATCTTCTCGGATCTGGCCTACGAGCTGCTTCCGCCGGGCACGCCGTCGGCGGAGCTGCGCCCGCTCGTTCGCTACCTTGTGCCGCGCCGGGCAGACGGAGCCGATGAAGCGAGGCCGGTCAGCCCCTGGTCCGAGAGCTTCTCGGCAGGGACGCGGATCTCATCGGCGCTCGAGCTCGCGCGGAACATTCTCCGCCGCGACGGTGTGAAGAACGGCTCGATCTTGCTCGTCAGCGACCTCGTCACTGCGCCCGAAGACGTCCCGGAGCTGGCCCGGACGCTTCACGAGCTCGAACGACAATCCCTCATCGTTCGGGTGGTCGCTCTCTCCCCTCTACAGGCCGGCCGCACGGTCTTCGAGACGGTGCTCGGCGATGACGCGCTGATCGAGCCATCTCAGCTGCGCAATCCGCAGCGCGTAACGGTGAAGACCTCCTCGGCGCTCCCCACCGGGTTCCTCATCCTCGGCGGCATCCTCCTCGCGGTGCTTGCTGCGAACGAGCGTTTCGCGGGACGCCTCGGCCTGCCGCCCATGCGAAGGCAGGAAGCATGAGGCGAATCGGACGCGTCAGCGGGGCCCTCGTCTGTGTCGCGCTGGGCGCCCTTCTCCTCGTTCTCGCGGCCGACGTCTGGCGCTGGAGCGACGCCGTCGGCGCGGACGACGTCCGCTACCGTGCGGCGCCGACTGCCGACGACCTGTGGGATCCCGGTGGGCTCGTTCCGCTCGAAGTGGCACGGAAGAGCCTCGCGCTCGGCGACGATCTCGCATTCCGGCGGGCCGTGCGCGCGATGCGTCTGGGGAAGCTCGAAGACACGAGGAGCTTCGACACAGACGTCCTGATCCAGCGTGCGGAGGCACAGCGGCAACTCGAGGCGATTGCAGCGAGCGGCGGCGATCCCGTCCGTCGCTCGAGGGCGATGACCCTCGTCGCCGTGCTCCTCCTCGCAACGCCCGTTCAGACCGCCGACGAGCAGCGCGCCGCGCTGAAGGCCGCTGTCAAGCACCTGCACTCCGCCATCGAGCTCGATCCGAACAACGACGAAGCCAAGTTCAACCTCGAGTTTGCGCTCCGGCGACGCAATGTGGGCTTGGGCACACAGGGAGGGTCGCTCCCGAATCCCGGTGGGACGCCGAATACCGCCAAGGGGGCCGCGACGGGTTCCGCGGGCAGCGGTTACTAGGTTTGACACTCGAGCTCTTGACCCCCGGCGGCGCCCTGATCGCTCTCGCTGTCCTCGTCCCCCTGGCGGCGCTCGTGGGCCTCTCGAGACGCGCGTCGCGCATCCGGCGAGGGCTCGGACTCCCCGAATTGCCGATGCGGCTGCGTCTCCTCCCCGCCGTCGCGGTCATTGCCGTCGCCGGGTTGCTCGGGCTTGCTGCGACCCAACCGATCGTCGGGCGGACATCGGCGCGGCACGTGCGCTCCGATGCCGAGGTGCTGCTGGTCGTGGACGTGTCGCGCTCCATGCTCGCACGGGAAGGTCTCGGATCCCTTTCGCGGCTCGAACGGGCGAAATCCGCAGGCATGCAGCTTCGCGCAGCGCTCCCGAGCGTCCCGATGGGAATCGCCTCGATGACGAACAGGGTGCTGCCTCACCTGTTCCCGAGCGCGGACCGCGACGTCTTCGAAGCGACGCTCGAGCGTGCGATCGGCATCGAGCGTCCCCCACCGGGCTCGAGCTTCCTAGCCCCCGATCAGCCGGTTGCGACGAACGCCACCACCTTCGCTTCGCTGGCGGACGTCGGGACTCAGCGCTTCTACTCCCCGGCTGCCCCGCATCGGCTGCTCGTGGTGCTTACCGACGGGGAGAGCCCGGAGGTCTCCGAAGCTGCCGTCGGACGCAGTCTTCGCCGAGCTGCGATCGAGACCGTCTTCCTCCAGTTCTGGGATGCGAGCGAGGAGGTCTTCACGAAGGGCGTGGCCGAGCCGGAGTACGAGCCCGACTCGGCGGCTCGCTCCATCCTCGACGGGCTGGCGGCGGCAATCGGGGGCAGCGTCTACGACGAGTCGGACATCGAGGGGGCAACGGGCAAGGCTCGCGACCTCCTCGGCAGCGGGCCGACCGTCGCGCAACCGCGTCGCCCGGACCAGATAGCGCTCGCGCCGTACCTTGCGGCGGCGGTCTTTCTCCCGCTGACGCTCTTGCTCTGGCGGCGCGACCGCTAGCCGGCGTGCCCTGGGGCCCGTGGTCGATATGACGGCCGGTCGTGCGGCATTCGAGATGGCGGTTGCGGAGTACGAGCTGGCCGAGCTCCCGCCTCCCGACCACGTTCTCGCCGTTGCGGCCGACTCGCTCGACCGGACCGGTCTCTTACTGCTCGGCGAGATACACGGCGTCGCGCAGACCCCGAACGCGATCCTCGGACTCGTGTCACGTATCCATGTGCGCGCACTCGCTCTCGAGTGGTCCTACGACGAGCTCGACGAGGTCGTACAGCCGGTGCTCACGACCGGTGCTATCGACTCGGACGCCCTGTGGGCGTTGCCGCCGTCGGCGGAGGTGTTCTCCGGTGACGGCCGTTTTACAGCCGGCCACGTCCGCATGCTCGAGCACCTGGGGGACCGACTCGAATCGATCGTGCTGCTCGACCGCGCCGGATCCGAGGGGTCAGGGCGCGCGAGCGGGATGGTGCAGCGGCTGCTTGCTCCCCGGCGCCCAGATTTGCCGATGCTGGCGGTGCTGGGCCTAGGACACGTTGTGCGTGCCCCGGAGGACGGCGCCGAATCTGTTGCACTACTCGTCGATCGTGAGCTGTCCGGCGTCGCGAACGGCATCCTCGCGCCGTCGTCCGGAACGTGCTGGTTCCACGGTGAGGCGGAGGTGCCGTGCGGAGACCTGCCCCCTGCCGATGTGATCGTCCCGATCGGGATCGCCTCTCCCGCCGTCGTCCCGCAGCATCCAGCGGGAATCAGATGCGCTCGACGAGCCTGAAGCGCTCGGCGACCACCAGGGTGCCGTCGTCGATCTCGTGATCCGCCCAGAACTTCTCGTGGGCGCGCCGCCAGTCGGCGACAGTCTCGAATCCTTCGCCCTCGTCCACGGCGAAGGCGAGATCGACGTCGCCCGCGCGCACCACGCGAACCTCGGTCGGCTCCACGACAGCGACCGGCTCGTCGTCGAAGCCGAGCAGCAGCGCCTTGCTGCCGATCCGTGGAAGCGACTCGCCGGGCTCGTAGTCCGACCGTAAACCAGCCGTGGCGGTCTTGTCGCCGAGCAGC
>JBOHBA010000055.1:0-4042 GCA_050698095.1 Gaiellaceae bacterium | reverse complement strand
GAGCACGCCGTGAACGGTACTTGGATGAACGAACGCGACCTCGAGGCCGAAGAGCCCCGGGCGAGGGGTCTCGTCGATCATCTGAGCGCCCTCGCCCCGGAGGCGCTCGATCGCTGCCTCGATGTCGTCGGTCTCGAGGGCGACGTGATGCATGCCGGGCCCTCGCCGAGCGAGAAAGCGTCCGACATGCGTGTCCTCGCCCGCCGGCGCGACGAGCTCGACCCTGCTCCCCCCCACGAGGAGCGAGGCGGCGTCCACGCCTTGCTCGGAAAGGTGATCGCGGCCCTCGAGGCGTGCGCCGAAAAGCCGTTCGTAGGTCGAGATCGCCTCGTCGAGATCCGCGACCGCCACTCCGAGATGATGTATCCCGCGCAGCTGCACCCGCGCGATGCTACTTGCGCGAGGCTCTGTACCAACTCGGTGTGGATATGGTTGGCCGGCAGTTGGCACGCAGCAGCAGCCACGTAGGTTGACCCCGATGGCCACGAAGAAACTGCGGTGGTTGTGCGCGTTCGGCCTGACAGCGCTGATGACGGGATGCGCCGGTGAGACGTCGGCTCCCGCGGGCGCCAAGAGTGGAAAGATCCGCTACGACTGCTCCTTGAGCTGCGGTGACGACCTGGCGCGAGACGCGCTCGAGTTCAAGGACGTCTGGTGCCGGTGGCGAGGCGACCACGTACTCGTTCACGTACGGGTCGAAAACCCACTTGTGGTGCCCATCCGAACCAACATCACACCTGCCTACGAGATCGAGGACGGCGGTCGCCACGGCACATCCTTCGGCTCCGACCGTTCAGTTCCCGCGCAGCGCAGCTCATACACGGAGGTGGAGATAGACGCGGGAAGCCCAGAAGGGGTTCCGCCCGGAACGAGGATCAGCAGCTGCGAGCCTCAAGTGCAGAACTTCGACACCGTGGACGAAGTGGTTATCGAAAACAGTGACGACGTGGAGATCCTCTCGACCGGTCGAATGGAGGATTGAGGAGCGGCGTTCGTCGTCGCTGGGCGTGACCTCGCCCGTCGCGATCAGTCGCGCATCGGCAGCGCGCGCACGGTCCCGATCGTCTCCGAGGAGCGGGACTCGGGCTTGACGTCCGTGAGCAGCGCCTCGAGCTCGGCGCGATCGAGCGTCTCCTTCTCGAGCAGCGCTTCAGCGACGCGGTCGAGAGAGGCGCGATGCTTCCGGAGCAGCCTCTGGGCCTCCTCGTACGACTGATCGGTGAGGCGAGCCTGCTCCGAGTCGCGCATCCGCTTGGTCTCCTCCGAGAGCGCGTAGTTGTCCGCCCGCATCGTCCGCGACGGAGCGACCTCGGACATGCCGTACTCGAACACCATCGACCGCGCGATCTGCGTCACCCGCTCGAGATCGCTCGCGGCGCCGTTCGTGATGCGCCCGAACACGACCTCCTCGGCGGCTCGCCCGGCGAGGAAGACCATCATCAGGTCGACGAACTCCTCGCGCGTGTGCAGGTAGCGATCCTCCGTGGGCATGTTGAGCGTGTACCCGAGCGCATCGCCGCGCGAGACGATCGTCGCCTTCTGCGCGGGAAAGAGCTCGCCGACGAGATGGGACATGACCGCGTGGCCCGCCTCGTGATAGGCCAGGATCCGCTTCTCCTTCTCGGAGACGACACGGCGCTGCTGGAGTCCGGCGACGATGCGCTCCATGGAGGCGTCGAAGTCGACGTGGCGGATGTACTGCGCGTCGTTCCGCCCGGCAAGGATGGCCGCCTCGTTGCAGAGGTTCGCGAGGTCGGCGCCCGTCAGCCCGGCGGTCTGCTTCGCGATCTGACCGAGATTGACGTCGGCGGCGAGCGGCTTGTCGCGCGTGTGGACGGCGAGGATCGCCTCGCGGCCGGAGACGTCCGGCGCGGAGACATGGACCTGTCGATCGAAGCGCCCGGGGCGCAGAAGCGCGGGATCGAGATCCTGGAGCCTGTTCGACGCGGCCATGACGACGACCTCGTCTCTGGCGTTGAAGCCGTCGAGCTCGACGAGGAGCTGGTTGAGCGTCTGGTCGTGCTCTCGATGGAACCCGCCTCCGCTGCGCGCGGTGCCGACGGCGTCGAGCTCGTCGATGAAGACGATCGCGGGCTCGTGCTTGCGCGCCTCCTCGAAGAGCTTGCGAATCCGGGCAGCGCCTAGACCCGCGAACATCTCGACGAACGACGACGCGCTCTGCGAGTAGAAGTTCGCGCCCGACGCGCTGGCAACCGCCTTCGCGATGAGCGTCTTCCCCGTTCCGGGAGGGCCGTGCAGCAGGATGCCGCGCGGCACTCGTGCGCCGAGCCGCTCGAACCGCTTGCGGTCGCGGAGGAACTCGACGACCTCCCGCAGCTCGTCCTTCGCCTCGTCGAGGCCGGCGACGTCGCTCCAGGACACCTCCACCTGCGAGCCCCGGACGACGGGCGCGGGCTTCGCGCGCGGCATGAACCGCAGCGTGTAGAGCAGCAGGACGATGACGACCCCGAAAAACACGATCGGGAGCCAGGTCAGGAGCGTGTTCTCGAGATCCACCTCTGGGGCTATCGGCAGGCGGGACCGGCCTCTGTAGCGGCCAGCCGTGTTCGAGCGGTCTCGAGCGCGAGGCAGGCCGCGAGGGCGGCGTTCGCCACCTCGAGCTGCTCGGCTGAGGGCTCCGCGGTCGAGAACCGCCGCTGGAGCTCGAACCCCGGGCGAGCGAGCGCCCGAGCGATTCGGTTCTCGGGATTGCGCGCGACCCAGGAGAAGAGTTCGACGGATCCACCGACCGCAGCCGCGACCCCGGCGAACCGTGCGATGCCACGGGTTCCCGCCGGCGCCTTCGACGCGACGAGGTTCGCGGCGAGCGTCGAGGCAACCATCGGCGCGATGAGCTGCGAGCCACACCGCGGGTGCTCCTTCGGCGCCGGCGCGCCGCCGTTCTCATAGGTCCCGATCGAGACGTGCTCGGCGCCGTGGTACGCGGCCAGGTCGGGCCCGCGCAGAGCGAGCAGGGCGGGCATGAACGCGACGCCGCCGGCAACGATCTCTCGGGCTCCAGCGGGGAGGCGCGAGCGGCGCAGCGCGCGGGCGGCCACCGTCGTCGCAGCGATGGCGCCGAGCACGATCGGACGCTCGAAGGGGAAGCGCGCCTGCGGAAGCGCACGCCGCACCATGGGCAGGAGCGCGAACGCCTCCGCGAGAGCGACAGGCCCTCGCAGGATCGGCATCCGAGACCGTACCGCCGGAGCGAAGTGGGGCTTGCGACCGGAGGCGACGTGGAGCGTCCCGTCCGGGTCGCGCACGGCACACGCCCACGACGTGAATCCATGAACGAGCACGCCGTTTTGGAGAGCCATGCCTCCGAGCCGAACAGGTCGATCGCCCACCGTCAGACCTTAGCTGCGAGCGCGCGGAGCGCTTGCTGGAGCTCATCGGCGGCCGGGCCGCGGCCGACAGGTCGTCCGTCGATCTCGATGAGCGGCATGATCTCGCGTACGGACGAGGAGGTGAAGGCCTCGTCGGCTCGCAGGAGATCCTCGAGCGGGTACGAGCCCTCCTCCACTCGGTAGCCACACCCGGGCGCGAGCTCGATCAGCGTCGCCCGTGTGACCCCGGCGAGGATCCCGAGGTCGAGCGAAGGAGTCCGGAGCACGTCGCCCGACCGCCACCAGACGTTCGTCACGGTTCCCTCGAGCACGACGCCGTCGCCGTCCACGAACACCGCCTCGTCAACCCCTCGCCGCTTCGCCTCCGCCTCGGCCGCCATGTTCACCGCGTAGCTCGTGGACTTCACGCCCGGGAGCAGCCACGGAACCGCCGCCCTGACGCCGAGGAGCGACACACAGCTCGCCCCGCGCTCACGCGCCTCCTCGATCCATGCCGGAATCTCACCGAGCAGCGCCACGCCGGACGGTGGGCCACCTGCGGGCCCGGCAGTCCAGATGAGGCGAAGCGTCGCGTCGCCGCGCTCGGCTTTCGGCAGCACCAGCCCGGCGAGCACCTGCAGACGGACCCCTTCGACCGGAGGAAGGCCGATGCTCTCCGCGGACGCGCCGAGCCGGTCGAGGTGGGCCTCGAG
>JBOHBA010000054.1:0-4901 GCA_050698095.1 Gaiellaceae bacterium | reverse complement strand
GCTCATGCTCGCCCTCTACCGCTCAGGCCGACAGGCCGACGCGCTCGCCGCGTACCGCCTCGCGCGGGAGACCCTCGTCGAGGAGCTCGGTATCGACCCCGGCCCGGAGTTGAAGGAGCTCGAGGCCGCGATCCTCCGCCAGGACGAGTCGCTGCTGCTCGAGGAAGTTCCGCTCGCTTGGCCGGCCATGCAGTTCCGGCGGCTCGTCACGATCCTCTTCGTCGACGTCGTCGAGTCGATGGCACTTGCAGAGGCGCTCGACCCCGAGGCGCTCGGGCAGGTCCTCAAGCGCTACTTCGAGACCGTGTCGACGGCGCTGACTCGCCACGGCGGGACGGTGGAGAAGTACGCAGGGGACGCCGTCATGGCCGCGTTCGGCATCCCGCTCTCGCACGAGGACGACGCGCTTCGCGCCGCACGCGCCGCCCTCGACATCCGGATGGGAATGGCCGTTCTCAACGAGCGGCTCGTTCGCGAGCACGGCATCGGGCTCGAGGTGCGGATCGGCATCGAGACCGGCGAGGTCGTCGCCACGCCAACCGACGCGCGGCGCCTCGTCACGGGCGAGGCAGTCGGCATCGCGTCGAAGCTCGAGGCCGCGGCCAGCGCGAACGAGATCGTCGTCGGCGAGCTCTCCGCCCGGCTGATCGACCACGCCGCACGGCTCGAGCCGCTCGGGGCGCTCGAGATCAAGGGCAAACGCGAGCCGGTGCGTGCGTTCCGCCTGCTCGAGATCATGCCCGTGGCTCCCGCGTTCCAGCGGCGGCTCGACGCGCCGCTCGTAGGGCGCAAGCGCGAGCTCGCAGCGCTGCGTCGTGCGCTGAAGCGCGCGATGGACGGGTCAGCGGCTCGGGTCGCGGTCGCCGTCGGCCCTCCGGGGGTCGGAAAGTCACGGCTCGCGGCGGAACTCACCCGGCGCGCGAAGGGCGTGACCGCGCTCTGGGGCCGCTGCCTCTCCTACGGCGACGGCATCACGTACTGGCCGCTGCGCGAGGCCCTCGAGCAGGCGGCCGAGAGCGCCGAGCGCGACGCGGCCCTCGCCGCCCTCGACGCCGAGACGCCGCCTTCCGCGCCCGAGATCGCCTGGCTCTTCCGGCAGTTCTGCGAAGCGAGCGCGCGCAAGCGGCCGCTCCTCCTCGTCCTCGACGACGTCCACTGGGCGGAGCCGACGTTCCTCGAGCTCGTCGAGCACCTCGCGGACAAGGGGACAGGGCCGATCGCCGTCGTCTGCCTCGCGCGGGAGGAGCTCCTCGAGGAGCAGCCCGCGTTCCTCGAAGGACGGGCGAATGCGGACCGGATCCTGCTCGATTCGCTCTCCGTCGAGGAGACAGAGGCACTGCTCGAAGGTCTCGGCGGGACGATCCTCGAGTCGGATCAGCGTGCCCGGATCGTCGAGACCGCCGAGGGCAATCCGCTCTTCCTCGAGCAGCTCCTCGCGCTCGCGCTGGAGGGCGGACTCGCCGAGCGGCCGCTGCCGGAGACGATCCAGGCTCTCCTGGCGGCCCGCCTCGACCGGCTCGGCCCGGGCGAACGGGCCGTGCTCGAGCGGGGCGCCGTCGTGGGGAGGGAGTTCAGCGCCGACGACGTCGTCGCACTGCTCGACCCGAATGCGGCGCCGACGGCGGACGCGCACCTGCAGACGCTAGCGGGCCGCGGATTCGTGCGGCCGCATGGGGATGGAGCGTTTGGCTTCCGCCACGTCCTCGTCCAGGACGCCGTCTACCGCGCGGCGCCGAAGCGATTGCGGGCGGAGCTGCACGAGCGCTTCGCGGACCGGCTCGACACGGTCGCGACGGACCTCCCCGAGCTCGACGAGTTCGTCGGCTACCACCTCGAGCGGGCATACCGGTTGCGGTTGGAGCTCGGCGAGGCGGACCGGCTGACTGATCGGCTCGCTGAGGATGGCGGGCGGCGACTCGGCGAGGCCGGTGTCCGCGCCCTGAAGCGCGGTGACATGCACGCAACCACGAACCTTCTCGAGCGCGCGACCTCGCTCTTGCCGACCGATGCGCTCCTCCGGCGCGAGCTCCTCTGCGAACTGGCCATCGCAACGCGCGCCTCCGGGAGTCCGGTCGAGGCCGAAAAGGCCTTGACAGAGGCTGTCGAGCTGTCTCGCCAGGCCACCGACCGCCGATCTGAACTTCGCGCAGCGATCGAGCGGGAGTACGTCCGGCTCTTGCATGTGCCCGGTACGACCGCTGACGCGCTCCTCGGAGCGACTAAGGAAGGGATTCCGCTCTTCGAGAGCGTCGGCGACGATCGGTCACTCGGCCGCGCTTGGCTGCACGCGGGATTCGTCAAAGGAGGTCTTCTCGGACAGCACAAACAGTTTGGCGAAGCGATAGAGAAAGCCATGATCCACTACGGACGGTCGAAATGGCCCGTGTCCACGCCAGCCGGAGAGCTCGCCGCTTCCCTCTACTACGGTCCCATGCCCGTGCCCGATGCCATTGGGCGTTGCCAGCATCTCCTCGAGGATCCATCGCTCGGCCGCGCTGGCGAAGCGAACGTCCTCACGTTCCTTGGCGGTCTTTTCGCCCAGAACGCGGAGTTCGAAATCGCGCGGGAGCACCTCGCATCGGCGCGTACCACCTTTGAACAGCTCGGACAATCGACCGTTTCGGCAACGTACTGCGCTGCCGTACTCGGCGAAGTCGAGCTTTGGGCACAGGACGCGGTGGCAGCGGAACTAGTCTTGCGCGGGCTTTGCGCAGAGCTCGTGCGAACACACGACTTCTTCCACCTGGCCAGCAGGGCGAGCGACTTCGCCGAAGCACTCTTCGTGCAGGATCGCCTCGATGAATCCGAGGAGTGGGTACAAGTCGCCGCGGAGCATGCCTCGGGCGATGACCTCGACGCTCAGATGCTCTGGAGGTCCGTCCGAGCCAAGATTCACGCTCGCCGTGGGGAATTCGAAGCGGCGCGGAAACTCGCGGTGGAAGCTCAACGGATTGCGGAGCCGAGCGATGGCCTCAACCGCTGCGCAAGAGTTCAGCGGGACTTGGGCGAGGTACTCAGACTTGCCGGCAGAGCGAGCGAAGCCGCCTCGGCATTCAAACGCGCAATCGATCTCTACCAGGAGAAGCACAACATCGTGGGGGTCGCACAGGTTCGCTCGCTCCAGAACGTCCTCGCGCTTGCGTGAGACGCGCAAGGCCCGCTTGACGCGGGCCCTGCGCAGTGGTGATCAGAGCGTGCTGCTACCCGCCGCCGGGGCCGCCGTTTGAAGCCGAAGCGAGCAGCGGAGCCGCGAGCGCGAGCAGACCGACAACGCTGAAGAAGACGAGTCGGACACGAAGCTTCATGAGTCACCTCCTCTCTGACGCGAGGCGACTCTGACACACACACACACACACAACGCAAGCAGCCACAGGGCCCGCGCTTTGGCGGGCCCTGTGGCTTCGCGGTGGCAGTGATCTCTAGCCGCCGCCCGAGCCGGCGTTGCCTGCCGAAGCGAGCAACGGAGCCGCGAGCGCGAGCAGACCGACCGCAAGCACGACGAGCGTGCGATGAATGCGAGTGACCTGGCGCATGGTTCCCTCCTCTCGGGTTTCCTGTGTGCGCCGGTCACGCTCGAGCCGACCCCTAACCGCTCGATCACAAGCGGCTAGCTGATCGCTAACGACTCGAACAGATGCGATGTAATTCCGGCGCTTGCTTTCCATGCGCCGGATGCTCGCTTCGTCGAGCTAATTGCACATCGAAATTCTCCCGAGATTTGCTAAAGAGAGCCCCGATTTTTCTGATCGCTTGGCTCGGGAATATCCCGAGCGCGGAGTCAGGGTTCGGGGTGCCGCGAGCGGAGCTCGTCGCGCGGGCTCTACGCCAGAAAGGGCCGAACGCCGACCGCGGTTGGCATTCGCCCGCTCGCCGCAGCGTGCGGTCGAGCAGGGCCGCTATCGACGCGAGTCCAGGCCGCAGGCGCGGAATGACGTGCAGGAGCTCCGGCGTCACCGTCAGGCGGACGTTCCGCCCGGCCGAAGCGAGCGCGGGGCCTCCTCCACCGGAAAGACCGGATCACACGGCGAAGACGCGATCTCGACGGGAGCCGACACGTCACCGATCTGCGCGAGCGGCAAGAGCTCCTCGACGAGCGCTCGCGTTCGAGGCTCGAGCGCGAGGTAGAGGTCGACGAAGCGCAGCGGATCGCGGTTCGTGAGGAACATCGCCACGAAGGGCCGACGCGAGCACGGTGAGGGTACGAACGGGCGGCATCGACTCCGCTCGCGCTCAGCGAACCCGCAGCGAGTTGAAGTCGAACGGGACGAACGTGAAGAACGCGAGCCAGGCGCCGGTGAGGGCGGCGGCCACGGCGAGCACGAGAGCGATCTCGGCCGCCTTTCGTGCGAGGTCTTGCATGTTGCGGGCGCTGGCGACAGCGCCTTCGAGCCACGTGTATGAGCTGTGATTCGTCATGCCCCGACGCTAGGCGGGCAGGGTCGCCGCGGTAACCGGGCGCGCTCGGGACTTCCCTCCGGGTAAACCCCGGTCTTGCCTCCGGGGTCTACCCGGTGGAATCGCAGCTGACGATCTGTGACGATCCGAACGTGATGTCCGAGCGCGCCACGCGAATCGCCCTCGCCATCGTCGCGCTCGCCGGCATCGTCCTAGGTGTCTTCGCCTATCAGGTGCAGGTGGACAACCTCCCGGAGCCGCTCACGACGCCGCTTCGGGCCGCAGGAGGCGTGGTCGCGGCGTGGTCGTTCCTCATGGCGGGCCTCATCGCCTGGCTCCGAAGACCCGACAACCGTCTTGGCCCGCTCATGGTGGCGACGTGCTT
The DNA here is from genome assembly GCA_050698095.1 of Gaiellaceae bacterium. Lineage (GTDB taxonomy): Bacteria > Actinomycetota > Thermoleophilia > Gaiellales > Gaiellaceae > GMQP-bins7. Next base: position 121 of record JBOHBA010000054.1, on the reverse strand, counting down.
CGCGCTCCTCGCTCGACAGTTCCGGTACAGCCACGATCCGCTCGCGTTCACCGTCTTCTTTCTGGTGGGGGAGCTGGGCTACGTCCTGTACACCCACGTCGCTCTCGCGTACCCCTTCGGC
>JBOHBA010000053.1:0-2459 GCA_050698095.1 Gaiellaceae bacterium | reverse complement strand
GGCTTCCACTTCTCCCCGCCGCTCGGTGCGGAGGAGGTTCGGGAGCTCCTCGCGGCCGGGGCCTGCGCGAGTCTCGACGAGGCCATCTCGACGCGCGGCCGTGCCGAAGCCGCCTAGCTCGTCGCTGCCGCCGGTTTCCAGACGAGCTCGGAGTCGCGCAGCGTCCCTTCGTGGTCGGCCGTGACGGCGACGTCCTCTTCCGGATGCTCGACCCGATGCTCGCGGAACCACGCAACGGCGCGCGCGATCCCCTCGTCGAGCGACACCTTGGGGCTGTAGCCGAGCAATTCGCGCGCCTTCGAGAGGTCCGCCACATAGTGCGTGACCTCTCCGAGGAGGGAAGGCGCGAGCGTCATCTGCGGTGTCGCGTCGAGTTCGCCCGCGATCAGCTCCGCGCACCGGACGAGTGTGTTGCCTTGCCCATACGCGAGGTTGATCGTCTGGTTCACGACGCGCCCTTCGGCAAGCGCCTCGACCCCGCTGACGACTCCGTCGATGCAGTCGTCGACGTACGTGAAGTCGAGCGTCTTGTCGTTGCCGCCGTAGATAGTGATCGGCTCGCCGCGCAGCATCGAGTGGATGAACAGCGGGATCACGCGAACCATCCGGTGCAGGTCGTTGTCGTAGCGCCCGTAGACGTTCGAGAATCGGAATACGAGGTACGGCAACCCGTAACACCGCGCGTAGGAGTAGACGAATGCCTCGCCGGCGATCTTCGATGCCGAGTACGTGCTCTCCGCGTACGCGAAGTCGGCAACCTGTTCGCCGTACTCCTCGAAGCGATGGACGTCTCCGTATACCTCACGGCTCGACGAGAACACGATCGGGATGTGTCGCAGCCGTGCGTACTCGAGCACGTTGAAGGTCATCACCGCGTTCTCGAGCGCTCGGTGGGGTTGCCGGACGAGCTGGTGCACCTTCGCGTGCGCTGCCAGATGGACGACGAGGTCCACCGCGGGATAGTCGACACCGTTGATTCCACCCCGATACGGCGCATAGTGCCCGGCCAGATCCTGGAGCAAGTATCGGAACTCGTCGGTCCATGTGTTCTGCCGCTTGTCGATGCCGAAGACGTCGTGCCCGTCCCGCTGGAGTCGAAGCGCCAGATTCGTCCCGATCTGACCTGACGATCCGGTGACGAGGATTTTCATATTCGATTGCGCGTGCCGACTAATGCTTTCTGGCTCACCGGCCGAGAAGGGTACCGAGGTCGCCGGGCGAACCCGGCCCAGAAGCAGATCAGTCGGCTACGATCAGACCGCGTACCTTCGGCCCGGGGCGAGGCGAGCCCGTCGACCTCCGGAAATCGGGAAAGGAGCGTCGAAGGAGTTGTTCGAGCGATTCACCGAACGGGCAAGGCAGGTCGTGGTTCTCGCGCAGGACGAGGCGCGCGCACTCAAGCACAACTACATCGGCACCGAGCACATCCTGCTGGGCCTCCTCCGCGAGGAAGAAGGCCTTGCCGCCCGCGTTCTCGAGTCGCTCGACATCACGGTGGAGGAGGTCCGCGCCCAGGTCGCGCGCATCGTCGGCCAAGGCGACGAGGTCACCACCGGCCAGATCCCGTTCACGCCGCGCGCCAAGAAGGTGCTCGAGCTGGCGCTGCGCGAGGCCCTCTCGCTGGGCCACAACTACATCGGTACGGAGCACATTCTCCTCGGTCTCGTGCGCGAGAACGAGGGCGTTGCTGCGCGAATCCTTCTCGACTTCGACGCAGATGCGGAAAAAATTCGCAACGAGATCATCCGCATGCTCTCGGGCCCGGGCCGCCGCCAGGCGGGCGGCGCCGGGAGCCCGCCCCCCGGCGAGAAGACGAAAAGCTCGAAGCTGCTCGACCAGTTCGGCCGAAACCTGACGAAGGCCGCCGTCGAGGGCAAGCTCGACCCGGTCGTCGGCAGGCAGACAGAGATCGAGCGCGTGATGCAGATCCTCTCGCGCCGGCAGAAGAACAACCCGGTGCTGATCGGGGAGCCCGGTGTCGGCAAGACCGCGGTCGTCGAGGGGCTCGCGGCGCGCATCTCCTCCAGTCAGGTGCCCGAGCTCCTCAAGGGCAAGCAGATCTACACGCTCGACCTCGCCGCGCTCGTCGCAGGGTCGAAGTACCGCGGTGAGTTCGAGGAGCGCCTGAAGAAGGTGATGAAGGAGATCACCCAGCGCGGCGACATCATCCTCTTCATCGACGAGCTCCACAATTTGGTCGGCGCCGGCGCAGCCGAAGGCGCGATCGACGCGGCCTCGATCCTCAAGCCGGCGCTCGCGCGGGGCGAGATCCAGACGATCGGCGCGACCACGCTCGACGAGTACCGCAAGTACCTCGAGCGGGATGCGGCGCTCGAACGGCGGTTCCAGCAAGTCCGAGTCGACGAGCCGTCGATCGACGAGACCGTGCAGATCCTGCGCGGCCTTCGCGATCGCTACGAGGCCCACCACCGCTGCAAGATCTCCGACGAGGCGCTCTC
>JBOHBA010000052.1:0-6750 GCA_050698095.1 Gaiellaceae bacterium | reverse complement strand
GCGCGGAACTTGGGAAAGACGCGGCCCTTCGAGGTCGAGCCGAGCTCGTGGCCCGCGCGCCCGATCCGCTGCAGGCCGCGCGCGACCGACTTCGGGCTCTCGACCTGGATCACGAGGTCGACGGCGCCCATGTCGATCCCGAGCTCGAGACTGCTGGTCGCGACGAGGCACGGGATCCGCCCGGCCTTCAGATCCTCCTCGATCAGAACGCGCTGGTCGCGCGCGAGAGAGCCATGGTGGGCGCGCGCAATCTCCTCCTCCGCAAGCTCGTTCAGGCGCACCGCCAGCCGCTCGATCTGGCCCTCCGTCTACCCGGCGATCCTCGAGCTCGTCCGGCAGCACCGCTCGACGATCGTGTTCGTCAACAATCGCCGGCTCGCGGAGCGGCTCGCGCTCCGCCTCAACGAGCTCGCCGAGGAGGAGATCGCCCGCGCGCACCACGGCTCGCTCGCGCGGGAGCAGCGCGTCGTCGTGGAGGAGCTCCTGAAGGCGGGTCAGATCCCGTGCCTCGTCGCGACCTCGTCGCTCGAGCTCGGGATCGACATGGGCGCCGTCGATCTCGTGATCCAGGTCGAGAGCCCGAAGTCGGTCGCGCGCGGGCTCCAGCGGGTCGGGCGAGCTGGCCACGAGCTGCACTCGGTCTCGAAGGGCCGGATCTTCCCCAAGTTCAGGGCCGACCTCCTCGAGTCCGCAGTCGTCGCTCGCGCAATGCGGGAGGGGGCGATCGAGGAGACGCGGATACCTCGAAACCCGCTCGACGTCCTTTCTCAGCAGATCGTCGCCGTATGCGCTGACGAGGAGGTCTCCGTGGACGAGCTTCACGAGCTCGTCGGTCGCGCGTACCCGTTCTCGGATCTCTCGCGCGCTCAGCTCGAGAACGTCCTCGACATGCTCGCCGGCCGCTATCCCTCCGACGAGTTCGCCGAGCTTCGGCCCCGCATCGTCTGGGACCGGACGGCCGGGGTCGTGCGCGGGCGCACGGGCGCGCGGCGGCTCGCCGTGACGAATGCGGGCACGATTCCGGACCGAGGCATGTTCGGGGTGTTTCTCGTCGACGGCGGCGGCCGAGTCGGCGAGCTCGACGAAGAGATGGTGTACGAGGCGCGGGCCGGCCAGACGTTCCTGCTCGGCGCGTCGACGTGGCGGATCGAGGAGATCACGAGAGATCGCGTGCTGGTCTCTCCTGCGCCGGGCGTCCCGGGGGTCGCGCCGTTCTGGAAGGGCGAGGGCGTCGGCCGTCCCGCGGAGCTCGGCGAGCGGATCGGCACGGCCAGCCGCCTTCTCGTCGCCATGAGCGACGAGAAGGCGGTTAGAGAGCTCGAGGGCGAGTATCACCTCGACAGCCGCGCAGCTAGGAACCTCCTAACCTTCTTGCGAGAGCAAGAAGGCGCCACCGGCGTCGTGCCCTCCGACCGCTCCATCGTCGTCGAGCGCTTCCGCGACGAGATCGGCGACTGGCGGGTGTGCGTGCTTACCCCGTTCGGCGGCCGGGTGCACGCGCCCTGGGCGATGGCGCTCCGTGCGCGCCTCCGCGACTCGCTCGACGTCGACGTGCAGTCGCTCTGGTCGGACGACGGCATCGCGCTTCACTTTCCGGACGCAGACGCGGCTCCGCCCGTCGCCGACCTGCTCCTCGATCCTGAGGAGATCGAGGACCTGCTGCTGGGAGAGCTCGCCTCCAGTGCGCTCTACGGCGCGCGTTTCCGCGAGAACGCTGCGCGTGCCCTGCTCATCCCGCGCCGGCGACCGGGTCAGCGGACCCCGCTCTGGCAGCAGCGCCTCAAGGCGCAGAGCCTGCTGCAGGTTGCGCGCCGTTACCCGCAGTTCCCCATCGTGCTCGAGACCTTCAGGGAGTGCCTGCAGGACGTGTTCGATCTTCCCGCGCTGCGCGGAATCCTGAAGGGGCTCCAGACGCGCCAGCTCGATCTCGTCGAGGTCGAGACCCCGTCGGCGTCGCCGTTCGCTGCCTCCCTTCTCTTCGACTACGTCGCCAGGTACATGTACGAGGACGACACGCCGCCCGAGGAGCGGCGGGCGCAGGCGCTCTCCCTCGACCGCGATCTCCTCCGCGAGCTGATGGGGATCGAGGAGCTTCGCGAGCTGCTCGATGCCGGCGCGATCGACGAGGTGGAGCGCTCGCTTCGACGGACACCGCGAAACGCGGACGAGCTGCACGATCTGCTCCGTCGCGCCGGGCCGCTCGTCGACGGCGAGTACGACCGCGGGTTTGCCGAGACGCTCGTTCGGGAGCGCCGAGCGATCCGCGTTCGACTGGGCGAGCGCGAGCTCTTCGCAGCTGTCGAGGACACCGGCCTCGTTCGCGACGCTTTCGGCGCTGCTCCGCCGGGCGGCGTTCCGCAGGTCTTCCTCGATCCGGTCGAGCTCCCGCTTCGGGTGGTCGCTCGCCGCTACGCGAGGACGCACGGCCCGTTTACGACCGCGGAGCTCGCCGAGCGCTTCGACCTCGAGCTCCCGCGTGTCGAGCGCGAGCTGCTCGAGCTCGAGCGGGTGGACGAGCTCGTCCGCGGCGAGCTTCGGCCCGGCGGCACCGAGCGCGAATGGTGCGATCCTGACGTTCTCAGGCGCATCAGACGGGCGACTCTCGCCGTGCTGCGACACGAGGTCGAGCCTGCCGAGCAGGCGGCGTTCGGCCGCTTTCTTCCCGCCTGGCACGGCATCGGACGCCGCCAGACGCTGCGCGAGGCGCTCGTTCCCCTCCAGGGCGTGGCGCTCCCGGTCTCGCTTTGGGAGAGCGACGTGCTCCAGCGGCGGGTGCCCGGCTACCGCTCCGCCGATCTCGATGCGCTCTGCGCCTCGGGCGAGGTCGTATGGGCCGGCGCCGGGCTCGATCGGGTCGCCGTGTACTTCCGCGAGGACGCGCCCTTGCTGGGTCGTGTTGCGGGCGAGGCGCCGCCCCAGGGCGCCGCTCACGCCGCGATCCGTGCCGCGCTCGGTCAGGGGGCGCTGTTCTGGGCGGATCTGCTCGCCGCGACGGGTCTCGAGGGCGCCGATGCTCTCGCCGCGCTCTGGGACCTCGTCTGGGCGGGCGAGGTCGCCAACGACTCGTGGGCGCCGCTTCGCGCCTCTCGGCGCTACGACGCTCCCCGTCCGGAGCGCCGCTCTCGGCGGTTCGCCCGCGCGCGCTCCACGGCTCCGTCACCGACCCAGGGGAGGTGGTCGCTGGCAGCGCCTCTCTTCGCAGGCGAGGTGGACAGGCGGGCGCTCGCCGAGCTCCTGCTCGAGCGGCAGGGGATCGTGACGCGCGACGGCGTGCGCGGCGAGGGCATCCGCGGCGGCTACGGGGCGGTCTACGCGGAGCTGCGCGCGCTCGAGACGCTGGGTGTGTGCCGACGCGGCTACTTCGTCGAGGGGTTGGGAGGCGCCCAGTTTGCGCTGCCCGGCGCTGTCGAGCGCCTACGCGAGCTTCGGTCTTTCGGGCCTCGCGACCGAGACCCAGAGGCGCTCGTGCTCGCCGCTGCCGATCCGGCGCAGCCGTACGGTGCAGCCATTCAGTGGCCCCGGCGAGCTGGGGCGCGTGCCGCGCGTGTCGCAGGAGCATGGGTTGTCCTGCTCGGCGGTGATGCGGTCCTGTTCGTGGAGCGAGGCGGCCGCTCGCTCGTTCCCCTTCGCGAGCCCGATTCGGAGTGGCTGCGGCCCGCGCTCGACGCCCTCGTCGCCCACGTGCGGGGCGGGGGCGCGAAGCGGCTCGCAGTCGAGCGCTTCGACGGCGTTCCGGTCGTCGAGTCCGACGTCATGGAGCTGCTGGTCGAAGCCGGCTTCCTCGCCGGCCCGCGCCGCGCAGTGCTTCGGCCGTGACATGTCCTAATTGGTCCAATTGCGTATTTTACGTAAATCTGTAAATCTGTGGGCATGGAACACCGAATCAGCGCGACCGAGCTTGCTCGCACCTTGGGAGACGTTCTCGCACGCGTGCGCTACCGCGGCGATACATACGTGGTCGAGCGCAACGGCAATCCTGTCGCTCGCGTCTCTCCCCTGCCGGAAAGCTCACCCATGACCTTGCGGGAGTTCGTCGCGGTGTGGAGAGCCGCCGGGCCGCCCGATCCTGAGTTTGCCGACGCACTCGACGAGGTCAATACGCTCGACACGCCACCAGACGACCCTTGGGCGTCGTAGTCGACACCAGCGCGCTCATCGCATTCGAGCGCGCCGACGTGGAGATCGACCGACTGCTCGACGAGCGTGGCGGCGAGGTGATAGTGCTGCCGGCGATCGTGCTCGCCGAGCTGCTCGTCGGCGCGGCGATCGGCGGAGGCGGCCGACAGGCTCTTCGAGCGCAGTCGACCATCGAGCGCATTCTCGAGCGCATGTCCGTCGTCGACTTCGGGCGTGACATCGCGGAGCGCTGGGCGGAGCTCATGGTCGAGCTTCGCCGTCGTGGGCAGCTCATCCCGTCCAACGACCTCCAGGTGGCGGCCACTGCCGTGCAGCTGGGATTCGGGGTGCTCGTCGGAAACCGTGACGAAGCGCACTTCCGTCGTATCGACGGGCTTCGTGTCGAGGTCGTCTCTCCGTAACGCAGGAGAGACCTTGCGCGCCGCGTACCGGGAGGTGTGCCCGTGCGCGCGCCGCACCTGTATCCGCTCCTCCGAGGATTCGTGCTCGGGTCGTTCGTCGTTCTCGGGCGTGAGCTCGAAGAGGGCGCCGAGCTTCCGTTCGCATTCGAGGAGCACGTCGAGCGGCGCGGGCCCTCGCTGTACGAGCTGCGACCGCTGGTTCGCGCGTTCATCGAGCAGCGCGAGCCGATGCTGCGCGCTCGCGAGGACGCGCGGCTCGCGGTTGAGGAGCTTCGCCGCGAGCCGGCCGCGGCGATCTTCGCTCAGGCGCATGCGGGTCCGCGTGCATCCGAGGACGAGGCGCTGTTCCGCACCGTCCTGCTCGGCCTCCTCATCGCGACCGCCGAGGCCTGCGGCGGGTTCGACTGGGACGACGAGTCGTTCGAACGCGCATACGGGCTCCTGGAGTCGTCGCTCTACGGGGACAATCGGCGGTATGTGGCCATCGCGCCGCTCGCCGGCCTCTCGCTCTCGAAGCCGTCCGAGCTCGGGCCGGGCCTCGCAGTGCGGCCGTTCGTGTCGGGCGAGCTCGCGACTCACTGGCCCGAGTCCAGGGGGCTCCTGCCGAGGAGCTTCGGACGGGAGCCGGATCGAAGCTGCGTGCTCGAGCTCCGCCAAGAGCTCGAGCCCGGCGGTACGCCGCCCGACGCGGCCGCGGAGATCGCGGATGCGGTCAGCGCGTTACGCCTGACGACGGCTGCTGCGCTCGGGGCCGGGCCCGTTCTCTTCGAGACGCTCGACGGGCGACCGTTCGGGATTCAGCCCGTGCTTCCGATTGCGGCGACACAGCCGCCCGGCGAGTCGTCCCGGCTCGACGCGTTCAGGGCGCCCATCGCCGTCGAGGTGCTCGTTGCGCTCGGCGACGCGGACGGCGATCCCGAGCTCGCCGAGGCGCTCGATCGCTGGGAGCTCTCGCTCTTCCAGAACGAGCCGTTCCGCGGCGAGCAGCTCCGAGCTGCGCTCTGCGCCCTGTTCGGTGAGACCTGGCCGCTGCGCTGCTCGGTCCTCCTCGAGGACGGCGGCGCGCGCGAGGAGCTGTACGGCCGCCTCGTGGCCTTCGCGGGCGGGGAACAGGCAGGTGCGGCGACGCTCGACATCGCCCGCAGAGCGCTCGTCGCGGTGTTGCGGTCGCGCGACCGCGCGGAGCTCGTTCACGACCTCGACCGACAGCTGCTCGGCCTGCCGCGGCGTGCCTCGTTGCGCGCCGCCGCTGTCTGACACAGACTGGATGGGCGACCTCGCGAATTCGACCATCTTGGCTCGAAGCCGTTACCCACCCGCGAGCGAACCGCGGCTACGGTGACTCGGTGGAAGAGTCACGGGCGGTGCTCGAGCGGCTCGAACGGATCGAGGCGCTCGACCGTGCGGGAGCGGAGCCGCCGGAGCTGCTCGCCGAGCTGCGGGCGCTCCTCCACGAGGCCGAGTCGTGGTCGAAGGAGGAAGGAGGTGATGCCGGGGAGTCCGCCGTGGGCGGCCTGCGATCGGCGCTGAGCCGTGACATGATCGCGGGGTGATCTCGCACTGGGACGACGTGCGAAGCAGCCGCGGCGAGCGCGGTCACATCGCGGGAACATGGAGCAATCTGACGGGCGGCTCGTCGCAGACGGTCGGGGCCAAGCGAATACAGGTGGACCCGGGGATGTGGTCGACGCCGCTCCATCTGGAAGGCGCGGACGAGGAGATCTTCTACGTGCTGTCCGGCACGGGTCTCTCCGTCCAGTGGGAGGGTGAAGAGACATCGGCCTACCCGGTGCGCGCGGGCGACTGCCTTGTTCACCTGGCGCTCGAGAACGCGCACACGCTCGAGGCGGGCCCCGACGGGCTCGACGTGCTCGCGTTCGGCGAGCGCTCGCTGGCCGGCGGTGTCACGCTCTTGCCGCGCGCCGGGGTGACCTGGCTCGGTTGGAGCTGGGCCCCTGTGGGCGCCGAGGAGGATCACCCGTGGACCCGAGAGGCCGCAGTCGGCCCGCCCGAGGTGGGGGAGCTGTCGCCACGCCCGGGCAACATCGTCAACGTCGCCGATCTCGAGCCCTCCGAGCGCGACGGTCAGACGGTCGCCAGGCGCGTTCGCGACCTCGGGCGTGGTGCTGGATCCGTGCGCACCGGTCTTCGTCACGCGGAGGTGCCGCCCGGCAAGCTGAACGCGGCTCCGCACTGCCACTCGGCCGAGGAG
>JBOHBA010000051.1:0-5196 GCA_050698095.1 Gaiellaceae bacterium | reverse complement strand
ACATCGAGTCGCCGAGGCCCGGCCCGACGTCCCCGCCGATGATGATCCGGCCGCGCTGCATCATGAACCCGGTCATCGAGCCGGCCGAGCCGAGCGTGATGATCGTGCCGCCCTTCTGATCCACGCCACTGCGCGCGCCCACGCGACCCTTCACGACGAGGTCGCCACCGCGGAGCGCCGCGCCGGTGAGCGAGCCGGCGTTTCCGTCCACGACGACGACACCCGACATCATGTTCTCGCACGCCGACCAGCCGACCCGCCCCGTGATGTGGATCTCGGGGCCGTCGATGAGCCCGCAGCCGAAGTACCCGAGGCTGCCGTTGAACCTGATACGGCAGCGGGTGAGGATCCCGACTCCGAGCGAGTGCTTCGAGCCCGGGTTGTCGATCTCGACCTCCTTGACGCCCATCTCGTAGAGGAGCCAGCGAAGCTCGAGGTTGATCGTGCGCGTCGTGAGGTCCTGCGCGTCGAAGCGAGCTCGCGTCCCGTCGATCTCCGAGATCTTCGGGACGTCCGCGAACGGCTCGGCGAGGCCGCGTGCGTCGTACGTGATCCTCCGCTCCCCTACCGCTGCCACACCAGCACCTCGCGCTCGTAGGGGTCGTAGGTGTCGATCTCGCGCTCGAGGATTGCGCGGATGGCGATCTCCTCGGATGCGATCGCGACGAGATCGTCCGATTCGTAGAGGACGAGCGGCTTCGCGGCGAGCTCGTCCTTGGCCACGCCGAGCTCGTCCTTCGTCACGGCGATGTACGTGAACACGCCGTCCAGCTCGTCGAGCGAGCGGTGCATCGCCTCCTCGAGGGTCGCGCCCTCGCTCATCTCCTGCGCGAGGTAGACCGCGATGATCTCCGAGTCGCATTCCGACATGAACCGCCGGCCGGCCCGCTCGAGCCGGCGACGCCACATGAAGTAGTTCGTGAGCTGCCCGTTGTGGACGACCGCGACGTCCGAGTAGGGGTATGCCCAGTACGGGTGCGCGCCGGCGATGTCGACCTCGGACTCGGTCGCCATGCGGACGTGGCCGATGGCGTGCGTCCCCGAGAACGAGGAGAGGCCGTACTGGTCGTGCACCGTCTCGGCGTCGCCGAGGTCCTTGATGATCTCGAGCGCACGGCCGAGCGAGAGAACCTCCGCCTCGGGGATGTCCTCGACGAAGTCGGCGAGCAGCTTGAGGTCGCCCTCGTACTCGAACGAAACGCGGAACGCATACGGCGTCTCCTCCTCGGCCTCGTGGATGCGGGCGCCGAGGGCGGCGAGCCGGGACTCCACCTCGACCCGGTGCCTGCGGAGCCTGTCCGCGAACTCGAAGTCACGCGGCGTATTTGCGTCTGCCAGCTTGTAGCGCATGACGAGATTGCCGTTCTCGGGGCTCCCGTAGAGCGCGTAGCCGGTCGAGTCGGGTCCGCGGTGCTTCATCGACTGGAGCATCCGCGTCATCTCGTCGCCGATCGGGTGCTGCGACCCGTCGCGGTAGATGATCCCCGCTATTCCGCACACTCAAATCACCTCCCGCTACGTCCGCATCCGCAGGAGCGGACGCGGACGCGGGCGCCGCCTGCGGCGGCAAGATCCCTGTAGCGGCCGCTCCGCGGCCGTGGGTTGCGGTGGACGACGATCACGGGAGGACGTCGAGGTATTCGGCCATGTCCCAGTCGGTAACGGTGGCGCAGTAGCGCTCCCACTCATCGCGCTTGTAGTGCATGAAGACACGGTACATCTCGCCCGGCAGCGCGCTCCGAACGACATCGTCGGCCGCGAGTGCGTCGAGCGCCTCGCCGAGCGTCATCGGCACGCGCGTCACGTGCTTCCCGCCTGCGATCGCGTCGTAGATGTTCCTCTCCTCGGGCGGACCGGGGTCGAGCTTCCGCTCGATCCCGTCGTCCATGACCATGATGAGTCCCGCTAGCGCGAGGTAGGGATTGACGGCGGAATCGACCGAGCGGTATTCGAAGCGGTCGGGCGAGGAGATCCGAAGCGCGGTCGTGCGGTTCTGGTACCCCCAGTCGGCGAAGACTGGTGCCCAAAACCCCGTGTCCCAGAACCGGCGGTAGGAATTGACCGTGGGTGCGGTGACGCAGGTCAGCGCTCGCAGGTGATCGAGAATGCCGCCGGCGGCGTGGAGCCCCGTCTGACTCGGCACGTGCACGTCGTCGGTTTCGGGAAGGAACGCGTTCTCGTCGCCTTTCCAGAGCGAGATGTTCGTGTGGCATCCGTTTGCCGAGACCCCCATGAACGGCTTCGGCATGAAGCACGGGAAGACCCCGAGCTCGCGCCCCACCTGCTTCGCGATCTGGCGAAACGTCGAGAGGTTGTCCGCGGTCTGCTCGGCTCGATCGAAGCCGAAGTTGAGCTCGATCTGGCCCGGCGCGTCCTCGTGATCGCCCTGGATCATGTCGAGCCCGAGCTTCTGCCCGTACTCGACCATCTTGTGGATGATCGGCTGGAGCTCGGAGAACTGGTCGATGTGGTAGCAATACGGCTTGGTCACGCCTTCGACCGAGGGCGTGCCGTCGGGGCCGAGCTTGAGCCACATCATCTCCGGCTCCATCCCCGCCCGCAGGTGCATTCCGGTCCGGTCCTCGAACTCGTCCTGCATGCGGCGTAGATTGCCGCGGCAGTCCGAGGTGAGGACCTCGCCCGGCCCATCTCGATCCTCGCGGTTGCGGAAGCAGGTGCACCAGACGCGGGCAACGCGCGAATCCCAGGGCAGCACCTGAAACGTCTCCGGCTCCGGCACCCCGACGAGCTCCCAGGCCTCCGGTCCGTAGCCGATGTAGTTGCCGTGACGATCGGTGAAGAGGTTCGCCGTCGAGCCGTAGACGAGCTGGAATCCCTTCTGGGCGATGTTCTCCCAGTGCGGCGCGGGCACGCCTTTCCCCATGATCCGCCCGGTGACGGAGGCGAACTGGTAGTAGACGTAGGTGACGCCCTCGGCATCGATCCTCTTGCGGACGTCCTTCACCCGCTCGGCACGTCCTTCGGCTTCGACAAAGCGCTCCAGGTCGGTCGCCACCACTCCTCCTTTTCTCCCGCGTCCGAGATCGTTCGAGCGGGAGAGTAATCGAGCCCGTGCAACGAGGGCTTCAACGACGGTCAGGCCCCGTTCGTCGCATCTCGGTTCCCCACGACGAATGATCGCTGCGGGGCTGGTCGGTTCTTGCGTCTTGGGCGGGACCTGGTGCAACACGCAAGAACCGACTCCCCCGGGTTAGCCTTCGTCGCATGTCCGAGCCCAAGACCGAGTACCTGACCGCGGCGCAGCGCGCCGAGCTCGAGACTGAGCTCACCGAGCTCGAGGGCCCTCGGCGCAAAGCCGCTATCGAGGCGATCAAGACCGCACGCGAGTTCGGCGACATCGCCGAGAACTTCGAGTATCACGCGGCGAAGAACGAGCAGGGCCTTCTCGAGGCGCGGATCAAGAAGCTGCGCGCTCGCCTGGCGCACGCGGTCGTCGTCGAACATGACACCGACGAGCATGTGGGGGTCGGCTCGATCGTCGAAATCGCCGACGAGGAGGACGAGAAGATGGAGGTCGAGATCTCGGCGGTCGGCGGTGTCGGCCCGGACTCTCCGCTCGGAAGCGCGCTCATGGGGGCGGCGGTCGGCGATCTCGTCGAGGTCCAGGCGCCGCGGGGGTCGTGGAGGGCACGCGTGCTCTCGATCCGTCGCGGATGAGGCCGGAGATCCTCGAGCTTCTATCGTGGATCGCGCGTGAGCCGCGCGCCTATCCCGAGGCGATCGAGGTCTGGCGCACGAATTGCCCGCAGCACTCCGTGTGGGAGGACGCGCTCGACGAGCAGTTGATCGAGATCGTTCGGAGGGGGTCTGCGGTGAGCGTGATCGTCACGTCACGGGGCCGGGCGGCACTGGAGGGCGCGTGAAGATGCTGCGGGAGCTGTACGCGCGGGAGGAGGCGCGGTTCGTGGAGGCGCACCCGCGCTCGCGCGATCTGGCCGAGCGCGCTCGGGCGACGTTGTTCGAAGGCGTGCCGATGCAATGGATGCGCAAGTGGCCGGGCGGGTTCCCGGTGTTCGTGCGCGAGGCCAAAGGCGCGCACTTCGTCGACGTCGACGGGATCGAGTACGTCGACTTCTGCCTCGGTGACACAGGAGCGATGACTGGCCATGCTCCGGAGGCCACGCTCAAAGCGGTGACTGACCAGTCAACCAAAGGCATCACGCTCATGCTTCCGAGCGAGGACGCCTTATGGGTCGCCGACGAGCTGACCCGCCGATTCGGTGTCTCCTCCTGGCAATTCGCGCTGACCGCAACCGACGCGAACCGCTTCACGATCCGGCTCGCACGTCACTTGACTGAACGGTCAACCATCCTGGTGTTCAACTGGTGCTACCACGGCACCGTCGACGAGACCTTCGCGACGCTCGGCGACGACGGCGTCGTGCGCGCGCGGAGCGGCAGCCTCGGCCCGCCCGTTGACCCGTCGCTCACCACGCGCGTCGTCGAGTTCAACGACGTCGAGGCACTCGAGCGCGAGCTCGCGCGCGGGGATGTCGCGCTCGTCCTCGCCGAGCCCGCGCTCACGAACGTCGGGATCGTCCACCCGGAGCCCGGCTTCCACGACGCCCTGCGCGAGCTGACCCGCGCCCACGGCACGCTCCTCGCAATCGACGAGACGCACACGATCTGCTGCGGTTCCGGTGGCTTTACGCAGGCGCACGGACTCGTGCCGGACGTCGTGACCATCGGCAAGCCGATCGCGGGTGGAATCCCCGCGGCCGCGTATGGCTTCTCCGAGGAGACCGCAGCACGCCTCGCGGGCCGGATCGAGCTCGAGGACGTCGACGTGGGCGGGGTGGGAGGGACGCTCGCCGCGAACGCCCTCTCGCTCGCCGCCACGCGCGCGACGCTCGCCGAAGTGCTGACGGAGGAAGCCTTCGCACGCATGATCCCGCTCGCGGAGCGCTGGACAGATGGCGTCGAGACCGGCATCGCCGACGCCGGGCTCCCATGGCACGTCACTCGGCTCGGATGCCGCGCCGAGTACCTCTTCGGCTCGGACCGGCCGAGAAACGGCGCCGAGGCGCACGCGGCGTCCGACTTCGCGCTCGAGCGCTACATGCACCTCTTCGCGCTGAATCGCGGGATTCTGCTGACACCGTTCCACAACATGGCGCTCATGTCGCCCGCTACGACCGAGGGCGACGTCGACCGCCACACGGAGGTCTTCCGCGA
>JBOHBA010000050.1:0-2623 GCA_050698095.1 Gaiellaceae bacterium | reverse complement strand
AGATCATGTACGAGGACTTCCTCACGCTTTCGATGGAGCAGCTCGTGAACCAGGCCGCGAAGCACCGGACGATGTCGGGTGGCCAGATCAAGGTGCCGCTGACGATTCGCACGCAGGGCGGCGCGGGCTGGTCGCCGGGCGCGCAGCATGCCCAGCAGCTCGAGTCCTGGTTCGTCCATGTCCCCGGGCTCAAGGTCGTGTTTGCGTCGACGCCGGAGGACGTCCGCGGTCTTCTCTGGTCGGCGATCTACGACGACAACCCGGTCGTCTTCTTCGAGCACCGCACGCTCTACCCGATCAAGGGCGAGGTGCCGGATGAGCTCGAGCCGATCCCGCTCGGCAAGGCTCGCATCCACCGCGAGGGCGAGGACGTGACTGTCGTCGCGACGGGCCGCCTCGTCCACGAGGCGCTGCAGGCGGCGGAGGAGGCGGAGAGCGAGGGCATATCCGTCGAGGTCGTCGACCCGAGGACGCTCCTTCCCCTGGACGAGGAGAC
This sequence comes from Gaiellaceae bacterium, assembly GCA_050698095.1. Lineage (GTDB taxonomy): Bacteria > Actinomycetota > Thermoleophilia > Gaiellales > Gaiellaceae > GMQP-bins7. The sequence continues at coordinate 2,127 of JBOHBA010000050.1, read as the reverse complement.
GATCCTCGGCTCCGTACGGAAGACGACCCGATGTGTCACAGCACACGAGGCGGTGACTCGAGGCGGCTTCGGGGCCGAGCTTGCGGCCGTCATCCAGCATGGTGCGTTCGACTGGCTCGATGCGCCGATCGAGCGCGTGGGCGCGCGCTTCGCTCCACTTGCGTTCTCGCCGCCGATGGAGCAGTGGGTCGTCCCGCATGCGGCTGACGTCCTCGACGCGATTCGACGCACGGTGGCCCGGAGCTAGCCATGGCCTCCGAGGTCAAGCTGCCGCGTCTCGGCCAGGGGATGGAGTCGGGGACGATAGTGCGCTGGCTGAAGGCGGAAGGCGACGGAGTCGCGAAGGGCGATCCGCTGTACGAGCTCGACACCGACAAGGTGACGCAGGAGGTGGAGGCGGAGGCGGCGGGCATCCTGCTCAAGATCGTCGTCGCGGACGGCGAGGTCGACGTCGGGACCACGGTTGGCGTCATCGGCGCGCAGGACGAGGACGTGTCCGAGCTGCTCGCCGCATCGCAAGCCGGAAACGGCCGTTCACCCGTGGCGCCGGCGGTCCACGCCGCGCCTTCTGCTCCAAGTGACGGTCCGTCGCAAGGCGCCGGGCCGACCGAGCGTGCGACTGCTTCCGCTGTGGCGGAGTCGCCCGAGGCTCGACCTGCCGAGGGCGAGCATGTGAAGGCGAGCCCGCTTGCTCGGCGCATCGCCCGCGAGCGCGGCATCGACCTCGCGTCGTTGACGGGAACCGGGCCGGAGGGGCGGATCATCGCCGAGGACGTCGAGGGCGCGGCCGTTCCAGCCACCGGCCCGCCGGCGGCGGCTCCCGCGGCGCAGCCCCCGCCGCCACCGGGCGAAGTCGAGGTCGTCGAGCTCACGTCGACGCGTCGTACGATCGCGCGGCGCCTCACCGAGGCATGGGAAGCGCCTGTCTTCCAGCTCTCCGTGACCTCGGACGCATCGGAGCTCGTCGCGACGCGGGAGCGCCTGGTAGAGCTCTTGCGCGAGGGCGAGACGAAGCCGACGGTGAACGACGTCCTCACGCGCGTGGTCGCGTCCGCGCTCATGCGACATCGTCCCGTCAATGCCCACTTCACCGACGGGAAGGTCCTCCGCTTTCCGGGCGCGAACGTGGGCCTCGCGGTCGCGGCTCCGAGCGGGCTCGTCGTCCCGGTCATCCGCGATGTCGATCATCTCACGGTTCAGCGGATCGCCGCGGTGCGAGCCGATCTCGTCTCTCGCGCGCGCGAGGGCAAGCTCAAGCTGGCCGACCTCGAGGGCGGGACGTTCACGATCTCCAATCTCGGGATGTACGGCATCGAGCAGTTCGTCGCCGTCCTCAATCCGCCGCAGGTCGCGATTCTCGCGGTCGGCTCGATCGAGGACCGGCCTGCTGCGCGCGATGGCGGCCTGGTCGTCGTCCCGACGATGACGATGACGCTGACCTGCGATCACCGCGCGATCGACGGGTCGGAGGGGGCCGAGTTCCTTCGCACCGTGAAAGCGTTCGTCGAGTCTCCCGCGCTGGCGCTCTGAGCTCGTCTCGCGATCTTCGGGTCACCGGTGTCTACGAGACGGTGGTGTACGCCTCCGACGTGGCTTCCGCTGCACGGTTCTACTCCGAGGTGCTGGGGCTGAGCCTGCTGGAAGAGCCGACCGAGCTCAGCGCCGCCTTTCGGCTCGCCGATGCAGGCGTGCTGCTGGTCTTCGACCCTGTGCGCGCGTCTGTCGCAGGCCGTCCTGTTCCCTCCCACGGCGCGTCCGGAGCGGGGCATGTCGCCTTCTCCGTGGAGGTGGGCGGCCTCGACGCATTCGCCGTCGAGTTGCGACGCCGGGGCGTCGAGATCGAGCGCGAGATCGCGTGGGGCGAGGGAGGTCGCTCGTTGTACGTGCGCGACCCGGCCGGCAACTCGGTCGAGCTCGTCGAGGGCGAAGTGTGGCCTGCCGGCCCTGAAGACGCATCAGGCCTCTAGGCTTTCCACATGGTCATTCGCCGAGGCGGCCGCGAGGACGTCCGGTTCCTCCGGGACATGCTCCACCACGCCTACTACTGGCGCGAGCGGAGCCCGGGGGAGGGGCCCGGACCTGTTGCCCGGTACGTGAAGGGCTGGGGACGCCCCGGCGACACGGCGC
>JBOHBA010000049.1:0-1726 GCA_050698095.1 Gaiellaceae bacterium | reverse complement strand
GCCACGTTCATCCCGATGAAACCGGCCGCCGCCGAGAAGACGGCTCCGATGAGGAAGCCGAACGCCGCTCCCCACCCCAGCTTGTCGAAGAAGCCGAGCAGGAAGAACGGCACGATCGCGACGACGGCGATCGTCGTGTACTGCTTGCGCAGGTAGGCAGCCGCACCCTCCTGGACCGCGTGCGCGATCTCCTGCATCCGCTCGTTGCCGGCCGGCTGCTTCAGCAGCCACCAGGTGAGATAAAGCCCGTACAGCACCGCCACGGCCGCGCACGCCAGCGCGAATCCGACGGCGTGGTCAACGAAAAAGTCCATGATCCTCCGGTCTTCGGCCTGTCACAAAGTGAGCGCCGAGTCGCCCCGGCGCGGCGGATTATGTATCACAAGCTGCGAGAGCGCCGGGCGTCAGCAGTCTGCAGGGCCGAGAGCGCGCGACAGACCGCACGGCGTGGATGTGCGAGAGTGCCGACCCGTTCCGTCAGGTCACGGCACCGGCCCCAGTTTGCGCATCGCGCTTCGCAACGCACAATTCGGACGTGTCTAGACGCGACCTTTGAACGTGTCGCAGGCGTTCGCGTCGCCGCTCTCGATCCCGCGGACGAACCAGTTCTGCCGCTGCTCCGACGAGCCGTGCGTCCACGACTCGGGCGTAACTCGTCCCTCGATGCGCTCCTGGATCCTGTCGTCACCGACAGCCGCCGCGGCGCTCAAGCCGTCCTGGATGTCTGCTCGAGTGAGCTCGGCAATGAGCCCGGTGCGAACCGCGTTCGCGACCCAGACGCCCGCGAAGCAGTCGGCCTGCAGCTCGACGCGCACTGCTTCGCCTTGCGGCCCGACGTCCCGGCTGTCGGCTCGCCCGAGCACCCCCGTCAGGTTCTGGACGTGGTGGCCGTACTCGTGCGCAATGACGTATGCCTGCGCGAGCGGCCCTCCACTTGCACCGAACTGGGACTCGAGCTGGTCGAAGAAGCCGAGGTCGATGTACACCCGGCGATCGGGCGGACAGTAGAACGGGCCGACGGCCGAGCTCGCCTGGCCGCACCCGGTCGACGTGAAGCCCTCGAAGAACCGTGTCTTCGCCGGCTCGTAGCCCCGGAAGGCGCGGGTCCAGTGCGCCTGGACGCTGTTCACGACCGCAAGGATCCGGCAGTCCTCCCGCTCGTTCGAATCCTGCCCGGTCCGACACTCCTCGATGGCGGGCGGCTGTCCCGTCCCCGCCGTCTCGCCGGCGAGTCCACCGAGGCCTCCGGTACTACCGTCCAGCGGATTGCCGCCCAGCAGGACGATGGCGAGGATGATGACGAGCCCGATGATCCCACCGCCGCCGCCCAAGGCGATCGGACCGCCGCCGAGCCCACCGCGACCCCGGCCGCGCATGTCCTCTACCTGAGAGCGGTCAAGCTTCGCGTCCTTGCGAAAGCGCATCGAAGGCTTATATCCAGACGGCGGGCCCCTGAAACGTCCGCGGCGGCGCTACGGCGCGCCGTCGCTCTCCGCGACAGCATTCGCGTACGCGAGCTGGAGGTTCGTCCGCGCCTGCTCGAGGTCTCGAACGATCGCGTCGTCGACCCCGCCCTCGCGGAGGATGGGATCAAGGGCGCGCAGCGACTCGATGGCAAGGCGCACCTGGGCGAGATCGCGGGCCTCGGGCGACACGCGACGGAAGCCGATCGACGCGACCGCCGAGAGCGCGTTCAGGAGGATGTCCGCGACGCCGACCCGGTCGA
>JBOHBA010000048.1:0-8475 GCA_050698095.1 Gaiellaceae bacterium | reverse complement strand
TACCCGAGCACGGTGAGGATCGCCGCCACCGTGGCAGTCGACATCTCACGTCCCGTGAGCGCGTAGATCCCGATCGTGATGATGACGTCGTGCGCCAGAGCCACGAGGACCCCGACCGAGTACTTCCACTGGAAGCGGACGGAGATGTAGACGACGATCAGGAGGAGGCTGACGATGATCGCGAAGATCGCGTTGTTCGCGATCTGCCGGCCGAAGCTCTCGGAGACGCTCTTCACGCCGAACGAGGTCGCGCTGACCGCGTCGGCGAGTCCCTGCTGAAGCGTGCTCTGCTCGTCGCCCGTCAGCGACTCCGTGCGGATCTGGAAGCTCGTGTAGCTCCCGTCGACGGACGGGCCGCGGCCCTGTATCACCGCCCCCGCCTGGCCGATTCGCGCGGCCTCGCCGCGAACCTCCTCGAGCAACGTCGGCTGAGGGGTGCGGAACGTGAGCTGCGTGCCGCCCTTGAAGTCGATGCCCAGGTTCAGGCCGTTGTAGGCGATCGCCCCGATCGAGAGCACGACGACGGCGCCGGAGATCGCGAACCAGGTCCGGCGCCTGCCGATGTAGTCCCACCGAAGCCAGCGCGGTATCCCCTGTCCCGTCGTCCCCATGAACCGCGGGTTGTCGATCCAGCCGAAGCCTCCGATGAGGGCGAGGATCGCGCGGGTCGCAAGCACCGCGGTCAGCATCGAGAGCGCCGTTCCGAGGAGCAGCATCAACGCGAACCCGCGCACGCTGGCAGTGGCGACCGCGAACAGGACCATCGCCGTGATGGCGGTGACGACGTTCGCGTCGACGATCGTCGCGAAGCCCTTCTTGTAGCCCTGCGCGATGGCGGCGCGCACCGATCTCCCGGCACGCACCTCCTCCTTGATGCGCTCGAAGATGACGATGTTCGCGTCCGCCGCGACGCCGAACGTCAGCACCAGTCCGGCGAAGCCCGGCAACGTGAGCGTGACGTTGAAGATCAGGATCGTCGCGTACAGGAAGGCCGCGTAGATGCCGAGACCTGCGACCGCGACCAGTCCGAGGAAGCGGTAGAAGATGAGGAGGAAGATCGCCACGAGGATCAGCCCGCCGATCGCGGCGCGCTGAGCCTCGACGAGCGAGTCCTTGCCGAGCGTTGCGGAGATGTCGGTTCGGTCGAGAGTCTCGAACTTGACCGGAAGCGCGCCCGTTTGCAGGACGAGCGCGATGTTCTTGGCCTCCTCGAACGAGTCGAGCCCCTCGATCTGGGCGCGGCCGCCGCCGATGCCTCCCGAGAGGCTCGAATCCTCGTAGTTGATCTGCGGGAAGGTCTTGATCTCGCGATCGAGGACGATCGCAAAGTGCTGCGGCTGCCGGCGGAGCTTGCCGCGGATCCACTCGGCAGCGGTGATCTTCTCGAACTTGTCCGAGCCCTTGCCCGTGAACTCCATGGTCACGATGGGTTGGTTGGCGGAGCCGGGGCTCGTGTCGAAGTCCGCTCGCGTGCCGGAGAGCTTGAGGTCCTCGCCCGTCATCTGCGGGACGTTCGGCGGGTCGTACCTGAAGAGGTACGAGTAGGTGCGATCGGGAGGGACGCCACTCGCCTGCGGCCCGCCGGGGCAGACGACGGCGCCCTGCCCGCACGTGATCACGACCATGCCCTCTGGAACCGCGAACAGCTCACGGCCGGCCGGGAGCTTGCCCTTCGATTCCTTCAGCGCCTCTTCCTCGGAGGCGTACGGCCCCGAGGCGACGCGCTTCGTTGTGGGATTCACGACGTAGTACTCGGCCGGTGTCCCGTCCTGCGCTCGCGACTGAACCTTCGCGAGCAACTCGTACAGCGACACGTGCTCGACGGGCTCGCCGCGGATCGAGATCGACGGTCCGATCAGCGACGTCTCGAGGTCGTACAGCTCGAGCTGGGCGGTGGTGCCGATGATCTCCGCTGCGGCCTCCGGGTCCTTGACGCCTGGAAGCTGGATCACGATCTGGTCGGCGCCCTGCGTCCGGATCTCGGGCTCCGTGACGCCGAGCTTGTCGACGCGATTGCGCATGATGTCGACCGACCGGTCGAGGTCCTCCTCCGTGAGATCGCGGTTCGGCGGAGGAACCGCCTGGAGCGTCACCTCGAGACCGCCCTGTAGATCGAGCCCGAGCGTCGGGCGCTGGTTGAGCGGCGAGGCCGGGATCGCGAGCAGCGCCACACCCACCAGCGCGGCGGCCAGCAGAGCGACGACCAGGGTGGAGGAACGCCGGTTCAAGGCAGGCGGGTCAGGTTAGCGACGGCCGCCGACGGCCGGGTGGGCGCCGTCCTCGCTCGTAACCGGTTCTTCGCCGTTCGTAGCCGAACCTTCATCGAGTCTAGACGGTCTCACCGCGCGTCCTGCGACGAAGCTCTTCGGCGCTTTCATCCTCCGGGAGCTCTAGGTCGTCGCCCTCGACTACCTCGACCTCGTCGGCCTCCTCTACTTCGGGCGGCAGCACGGCCGCGATCCCCCGCCGCGTCATGTGCACGTTGAGCCCGTCGGCGATCTCGACGACGATGTCGTCGCCCTCGGTCTCGGTGACCGTCCCGTAGATGCCGCCCGTCGTGAGAACGTCGTCGCCGACGCTCGCCCCCTCGATCATCGCCTGCTGATGCTGCTGTCGCTGGCGCTGTGGGCGAATCATGAGGACGTACATGACGACGAGCAGCAACACCATGATGATCAAGAAGCCCACGATTCCTCCTCCGGCGAGCAGGCAAGCCGCGCGAGTGCGTCCTGCCGGAAAGCCGAGAACGTGCCCCGCTCGATCGCCGCCCGCGCGCCTGCAGTCAGGTCGAGTACGAAGGAGAGATTATGCAGGCTGAGCAGGCGGAGCCCCAGGATCTCGTCCTGCGTGACGAGATGCCGGATGTACGCGCGCGAGAAACGCTCGCACGCGGGACAGGCGCAGCCGTCGTCGAGCGGCCCTGCATCCGCGCGAAAGCGCGCGTTTCTGAGGTTGAGTCGTCCTCCCCAGGTGAGCGCCGACCCCGTTCGCGCGGTTCGGGTCGGCAGCACGCAATCGAACATGTCGATGCCGCGCGCGATTACCTCGAGAATGCCGACGGGATCGCCGATTCCCATGAAGTAGCGGGGCTTGTCCGTCGGGAGGCGCGGAGCCGCCCACGCGACGCAGTCGAGCATCTCGTCCTTGTGCTCGCCCACTGCGAGGCCGCCGAGCGCGAAGCCGTCGAAGGGAAGCGCGCAGATCTCCTCGAGCGAGCGGGTGCGCAGCTCGACATCTGTACCTCCCTGTGCGATACCGAAGCGCAGCTGCCCGGCTGCTCGCGCTGTGTGCGCCTGGCGCTCCGCCCACTGCGTCGTGAGCCGGACAGCGTGCTCGAGCTCCTGCGGTGCCGCGCCGGCGGGCAGGCAAACGTCCAGGCACATGGCGATGTCCGAGCCGAGCTTGCGCTGGATCTCGGCCACTCCCTCGGGCGTGAAGCGGGCGTCCGCTCCGTCGTATACCGAGCGGAACGTGACGCCGTCCTCGTCCATCGATCGAATCGTGTCTCGGAGCGAGAACACCTGGTATCCGCCTGAATCGGTGAGGATGGGACCGCTCCAGCCAGAGAATGCGTGGATCCCTCCAAGACCTTCGATAACGTCCTCGCCGGGCCGAAAATGGAGGTGGTACGCGTTCCCCAGGATGACCTGCGCTCCGAGGGCCCGCACCTCGTCGGGATGAAGCGACTTCACCGTCGCCTTCGTGCCGACGGGCATGAACGCAGGAGTCCGGATCTCCCCGTGTACGGTGACGAGGGTGCCGGCGCGCGCGGCGCCGTCTGTGGTGTCGACACGAAAAGTCACAGTCGAGGCCGTGTGGGTCGCATGGCGGCGGTCGGCTCCTGGGGCCACCCCGCGCCTCCTCCCACTTCAAGCCTAACGGCGAAGCGCTCACACGTGGGACACGGAAGCGTGCCAAGTCCGTACCAACTTCGTGGCGGAATCCGCCGCTCGATCCGCTCGATCTGCTCGATCTGCTCGATCGTCACAGGACGACCATCGCATCGCCGAAGGAGTAGAAGCGGTAGCGCCGGTCGATCGCAGCTCTGTAGATACGCCGCGTCTCGTCGACGCCGACGAACGCCATGACGAGCGCAAGCAAGGTCGAGCGCGGCAGGTGGAAGTTCGTCAGCAGCGCGTCGACGCGCTGGAACGCGAAGCCCGGCGTGATGAAGAGCGTCGTGCGCCCACTCAACTCGCCGCTGCGAGCGACCGTCTCGAGCACGCGCACCGTCGTCGTGCCCACGGCCAGAACCCGGCGCGAACGAGCGATGCGCGTCCACGCGTCGGCCGCGACCTCATACCGTTCGCCGTGGATGACGTGCTCTTCGAGACGCAGGCAGTCCACCGGCCTGAAGGTGTCGAGACCGACGTGCAGCGTCACGCTGACGGGCTCCAGACAGGCGAGGGTGCGAGCGGTGAAATGAAGCCCCGCGGTCGGAGCCGCCGCGGATCCGAGCTCCCGGGCATAGACGGTCTGGTAGCGCTCGGGATCCGAGAGCGGCTCCCGGATGTACGGCGGCAGCGGGGGCTCACCGGCCAGCGCACTGAGAGACCTGACCAGCCACCGTCCATCGCCGAGCGCCTCCACGAGCTCGATCGGACCGAGCCGCTCCCCCGCGCGCAAGCGGCGGCTCGGGCGAGCGAGCGCCTCCCACATTTTCTCCCCCGCAACCGGCTCGAGAAGCAGTACCTCGACCGCTCCGCCGGAGGCACGTCGGAGCTGCAGACGCGCCGGCACGACGCGGCTGTCGTTCACCACGACGAGCTCGTCGGCGAGGAGCTCGGGGAGGTCCGAGAAGATCGCGTGCTCGATCGTGGCCGCAGCTCGCCGGTACACCAGGAGCCTCGACGCATCGCGCGGCTCTACCGGTCGCTGGGCGATCAGCTCCCTCGGCAACTCGTAGTCGAGCTCAGCCGTATCCATCCGGCGCTGAGAGTAGCCTCGTCGTCCATGGACAACTCTGCACTGGAACGAGCGAAACAGCGAATCGCGGACGCAGCGACCGGCCGGCCCGAGCCCGCAGCGCTCGAAGCTGCGCTCGAGCGTTCGCGCAGCCAGATCGAGACGCTTGCGGTGGCCGCGGCCGAGCTCGGGGCATCGATCCCGGTCCAGGTCGGTAGCGCAGTTCGGGATGGGCTTCGCGCAGAGGTCTTGCCGGTGGCGCGTCACATCGCGGAGATCCGCGGGCTTCTGAACCAGACGATCCGCAGGCTCGAGCGCCTCGAGACCGAGCTGCTCGCCGAGCGGCATGCTCGTGTAGACGACCTCGCGCTCATGGTCGACCTCGTGAGCTCCGGGTGGAAGGGCGTTGACGCACGGCTCGAGCGGCTCGAACGCGCCCATCAGGATGCGGCAGGCTCGCTTACCCGGATGGAGGCGATGGCCATGAACGGCTCGCACGACCGACACGAGCGGGCAGCGGCTGCCTGACGACGCGGCGCCGAGCTACGAAACCGGGGCAGCCGGCAGCACGAGGCGGAAACGGCTTCCACGGCCGGGCTCCGACTGCAGCTCGATGCGCCCGCCGAGCGCGACCGCCAGCTCACGCGCGATCGGAAGCCCCAACCCGGTGCCGTTGGCGTCCTCGGACACGAACGCATCGAAGATGCGCGCCTGCTCCTGCTTGGCCACGCCAGGACCCGTGTCGAGAACGTCGACACGCACGGCGCCGTTGTCGGATCCGAGCGCAAGCTCGATGCGTCCGCCGTCCGGAGTCCACCGAAACGCGTTCGACAGGAGGTTCGTGATGACCTGGAGCACGCGATCGCCGTCGGACACGATGACGGGCGGCTCGGCATCCGCCGCCAGGCTGTAGTCGATCTCTCGGCGGCGCGCTTCCTCCGTGAACGCCCCGTACGCGTGATCGAGCACACGGCTGAGGTCGACCTCCTCGTGGCGAACGGTGAACCGATTGGCCTGCAGCTTCGCGAGGTCGAGCACATCCCCGACCAACCGCTCGAGCCGGTCCGTCTCGGCAGCGACGATGTCGAGCGAGTTTCGAACCTGCTCGGGCTCCACGATGATTCCTTCGCGGATCGCCTCGACATGTCCGCGAATCGCCGTCAGCGGCGTCCGGAGCTCGTGCGATACGGACATCAGGAACGAGCGTTTGAGCTGCTCGGCCTCAGCGAGCTGCTCCACCATGCCGCGAAAGCGTTCCGTGAGGAGTGACACCTCGTCGCTCCCGCGAGTCACTGGGATATCGATGTCCAGTCGGCCTTCGGCAACTGCCTCGGTGGCCCGCGTGAGCGCGAGAACGGGCTCGGTCAAGCGTCGCGACAGCCAGTAGAAGAGTACGCCCGCAAGTCCGACGCCGACGCCGAGCGCGAGCGCGAGCCTGCCGACGAGGGTCAGCCATTGCTCCCGGAGCTCCGCCGTCGGCTTCGCGACGATGAGCCAGCCGAACGGGTCGGTGCCCGGCTCGAGCGAGACCGGGTGCGCGGCCGCGAGGAACTCGCGGCTCTCGCCGGGCGGCGTGAACTGGAACGTCACCTGGCGGTCGGAGTCGAGCTCGACACGGCCGAGCGCATTCGTCGGAAGCCGCGTGAGCCCGAACCGCTGGCCGGGAAACAGCGAGGCGCCGACGTAGTAAAGCTCGTCTCCCGTCGCGAGCTCGAGCTTCTCCGCCGCGAACTCCGGAGCTTTCGCCCCCTCGTCGGTCGAGCGGAGAGCCGACTCGGCGTACAGAGCGGCAAGGCCCGATGCCTCACGCTCGAGCTCGCGCTCCGAGGCCGCGCGCGCGACGTCCTGGAAGAGACGTACCGCGGCGGCGATCGACACCAGCCCGAAGACGAGAACGGCAGCCAGAAAGAGAGCCGTCAGACGGAACCGGAGCGTTCCGAGCACGGCTCCAGGGTAGCCCGCTAGATGCTCGACCGGAGATTGGCGCGCAGCGGGGGGCGGTCACGACCAAGCCGGGCGTCGCACTCAGGCGTCGTGCAGGCTTGAAAGCCTGTGCGACGCGCGAGGGTGGCGATCCGGCGCCGTGTCGTGGCCGTCATCCGGCCCGCGTGAATTTCCGGTCAAGCATCTAGACGACGGGAGCCGACGCGCGCTCCGACGCGACCTTGTAGCCCACGCCCCAGACCGTGACGATCGGGGACGCGTCACCGAGCTTTCGCCGGATCTGCCGTACGTGGACGTCAACCGTCCGCGTATCGCCCGCGAACGTGTACCCCCACACTCGCTCGAGCAGCTGATCTCTCGTGAGGACGATCCCGCGGTGGTCGAGCAGCTCCCAGAGAAGATCGAACTCCTTCGGTGCGAGCCGTATCTCTTCGTCGCCCACGTAGACTTCCCGCTTTCCCGAGTTGATGGCGAGCTCGCCGTGCCGGAGCTCCTCCGACTCGCTCTTTCGACGTTCCGGCGCCGCCCGGCGAAGAACACTCTTGACGCGCGCGACGAGCTCGCGTGGATTGAACGGCTTCGTCATGTAGTCGTCGGCGCCGACCTCGAGCCCGATGATCTTGTCGATGTCCTCATCGCGCGCGGTGAGCATCAGGATGGGGACGTCGGAGCCCTTGCGTATCCGGCGACAGAGCTCGACGCCGTCTCCGTCCGGAAGGTTGAGATCGAGGACGATGAGCGCCGGCGCCCCGCTCGCGATCTCGATCAGCGCCGCCTGCGCGGTCGATGCCGCCTTGACCGTGTAGCCCGCATTGCGGAGGTACGCGGCCACGAACGACGCGATCGACGTCTCGTCCTCGACCACGAGGATCGTGTGCGGCGCGGTCACGACACGACAGCCCGCGGCGACTTCTCGTCAGGCGTGCCGAGAACGAAACGCTCGGGATCGACCGGAAGAGGCGCGCAGCGTTGCGGCTCGACCTCACAAACAGCCCCGTCGAGCGAGTACACCCCGATGTCCTCACCAGGGACTCGCGGGTCACCGTCGAGCGTGACGACCCCCCGGCCCACGGCCTCGACGTCGATGCCGGTTCCCCGTATCACGACGCGATGGGCGCCGCCGAGCATCCGGAACCGAAGGCCGAGGCCCCGGTAGAGCACCGTGTGTGCGCCGATCCGGGTCTGGGCCAGCTTGCGACCGACCACGTACGGGGCGTACCGGTCACCCGGCGTGCTGTCGGTCACGCGCAGCGTGCCGCTCGTCAGCCGCCCGAGCACGTTTCCGCGGATATCGATCATAACGACACCTTTACCGCGCTCGACGGACAGAACGCCCACGCTTGGCTCGGCAGCGCCGGCGAAACCGGTGAGCGCGAGGAAGGCTGCCGCACTGGCAGCCGAGATGAGGGCACGCGTCCGCATTGCTCCAGAGCCAGTATCGACCTCCCGCGTGTGTCGCCGATGAGATGCGTGTAAGGAGACTGTTAGCGCGATCAAACGGTGGTGGGTCAGTTTGAATCTCGGGCCGCTGCTCGCCGCGCTCGCGTCTTGGCGTACCGGCCACGCTTCACCGGAACTGACTCGGCTTCCTCAAGCAGCCCGATCAACTCACGGAGCGTCCAGACA
>JBOHBA010000047.1:0-4308 GCA_050698095.1 Gaiellaceae bacterium | reverse complement strand
GGGCAGCTGGATCAACGACCTGCCGACCGAGTTCTTCATGGTCGTGCACATCGCGGCGTTCGCACTCGGCGCCGGCTTCGCCTGGCTCGCGTTCAAGCGTGAGCTGAATCTGCTCGGCACGGCGTTCTCGCTCTTCGCCGCGGCCGAGGTCGTCTACATGACCTACCACCTCGACTGGACCGTCTTCCTGTTCGCGCACACGATCGCCGAGGTGCTCGATCTCGTCGCGTTCGTACTCGTGTTCGCGGCGGCCGTCCTCGAGGTTGTGGCCGTGCGACGGCCAGCGCTCGGCGCCCGCTCGTGAGCGGTCGCCGCTCCCTTCTCCTGCTCGTCGCTGCGGCGGCGATCGTCGCCGTTGCGGTGGGCTGCGGCTCCGAGAAGAGCAGCGTGCCGGTCGCGGCGACTGAAGTGACGATGGCCAAGAGCTATCGCTTCGACCCGAAGGTGATTCAGGTCGCTGCGGGGACGACCGTCACCTGGACGAACGAGGACAGCTTCACGCATACCGTCCAGGTGGACGGGCAAGAGGACCGCAAGGTCGAACGGGGCGAAAGCGTCTCGATCGCCTTCGACGCGCCGGGCACCTATCACTACGTCTGCACGCTGCATGAGCAGGACATGGACGGCGAGGTGATCGTCGAGTGATCGTCCCGACCGAGATCGCCCGCGACGCCGTCGTGCTCTCCTGTGCGGTCAGCGTCGGCATCCACGGCGCGCTGGCGCCTGCCCACTTCGCCGAGGGAGCCGGTCCCGGAGCCGGCTTCCTCGCGGCGGCGGTTGTGCTGGCCGGAGTCGTGGTTGCGCTGGCGCGCCGGCCTCGAAGCACGGCCGCGCTCGCCCTCGCGGCAGTCGTCCTCCTGGGGCTCCTCGCGAGCTACGCGCTCGCGACGACGACGGGCGTTCCACTGCTTCATCCCGATCCCGAGCGGGTCACCGGCCTTGCTCTCGCCACGAAGGCGATCGAGGCCGTGGGCCTCCTCGCGGCCGCGCACGTGCTCTGGCGCGATCGACCCGAGATCGCGCTGACAGTCACACGACCGAAAGGAATGACGACGTGAACACCCGTACCTACCGCCCGATCCCGCTCGCGCTGACGATGCTTATCGCGCTCTTCAGCGCCCTCGTTGCTCTCGCCGTCTCCGGCGGGCACGACGCCGCCGCGCACGGAGACGCGAATCACGAGACTGCGGCGACGATCACCAAGAAGGAGCTCGCGCTCCGCCAGGACATGCGAAAGCTCTGGGAGGACCACGTCACCTGGACGCGGCTCGCGGTGATCAGCCTGACGACGGACGCGCCTGACACGCAAGCGAGCGTCGGCCGCCTGCTCGCGAACCAGACCCACATCGGCAACGCCGTCAAGTCCTTCTACGGCGCCGCTGCCGGGAAGCAGCTGACTGCGCTCCTGCGGCAGCACATCCTCATCGCCGCCGACTTGATTGCCGTCGCCAGGGAGGGCGACCAGGCCGGCATCGCCTCCGAGCAGAAGCGCTGGGCGGCGAACGCCGACGAGATCGCGACCCTGCTCTCGAGCGCGAACCCGCTCAACTGGAAGCTCGGTCCGATGAAAGCGATGATGGGCGATCACCTCCGTCTGACGACGGACGAGGTCGTCGCCCGGCTTCAGAAGGACTGGGCGGCCGACGTCCGTGCCTACGACCGCATCCACGTGCAGATCCTGCACATGGCGGACATGCTCTCGGACGGGCTCGTCAAGCAGTTCCCCGCGCGCTTCCGCTAACGCATACGTCACCTCCCACACCGCCCCGAGACGGAGCGTGCGTCCGCCTCGGGGCGGACGCGTTGTCGACGGCGCTGTCCCGTGGAGGTAAGAAATCGCGATTCGGCGCAGCTAACGAGGTATGCGGACACAACTGCATCCGGGACAGGACGCCCATGCGGTCGTTTCCTGGAGAAGCGACCAGCTCGCCCATGCCGGATTCGATGTCCCGGTGGCGGCTCGCCTCGCACACGACCCTCGCTACGACCTGCACGCTCTCATCGAGCTCGTCGAACGGGGATGTCCGCCGGAGCTCGCCATCCGAATTCTTGCGCCGCTCGAGGAAGGCGAGGCTGCGTGAGCACGGCTACGCTCCCGGTCGTAAAGCCGATGAAGAGCGGCACTCAGTCGACTGGGTCGGCACCCGCGCCGGCCCCTCTCCTCGACGAGGAGTCGCGCACGTGGTTGCGCGACCTGCGCTCCGAAGGCGCGACGCGGGAGGGAGCGATCGCACGGCTGCACGCGCTGCTCTTGCGGGCCGCCCGCTTCGAGGTCGGACGCCGGCGGCCGGCGCATCCACACATTCGCGGCTCGGACCTCGACGACATCGCGAACCAGGCAGCGGACGACGCGCTCATGAGCGTGCTCCGGCGCCTCGACGACTTCCGCGGCGCGAGCCGCTTTACGACCTGGGTCTACAAGTTCGCCCTGCTCGAGGCGGCGGTCAAGCTGCGAAAGCGCGCCTGGCAGGGACGGGAGGTGCCGCTCGAGCCCGAGACCTGGAACGTGTTTGCGAGCGCCGGACTGGAGCCCGATGCGGAGGCCGAGCAGACCGAGCTCGTCGTCACGCTGCAGCAGGCGATCGGCGAGGTCCTGACCCCGCACCAACGGCGCGTCCTCATCTCACTGGCGCTCGACGGGGTGCCGATCGACGTTCTCGCCGAGCGGCTCTCGACGACGCGCGGCGCGCTCTACAAGACCCTGCACGACGCGCGGCGCAAGCTGCGTAAACATCTCGGCGACCAGGGGTTGTCGCTCGAGTCATGGTTGGAGGAGGCGAGCTGATGCAGCGAATGCATTTGAATCAGGTCCTCGGGCGTCTTCTCGGCCCCGCCGATCCGGAGGTGGGCTGCGACGTGTGCTTCGACGAGCTCGACCGCTACGTGGAGCTCGAGCTCGCCGGCCAAGACGTCGAAGAGGCCATTCCGGGCCTGCGCGCGCACCTCGACGGCTGCCCCGCGTGCCGCGAGGAGCACGACAGCCTCCTTGCCCTCGTCGGCGGCGACGCGAGACCGACCGCAGACGATCAGCGGTAAGGATCGCGACTGCCGGGCCACTAACCACTGAGACCTTTCATCGCCGGCTCTGACGGCCGGCCCGGCACAGGGAGCGACCTACAGTGGACATCCGGACAGCAGCAGCAAGCGTTTTGGACGAGGCCGACGTACTCGAGTTGCCGCGTGCCGTGCGCACGCCGTGGCCGCGCGACGGCGCGGCGTCGATGGCGGGGCACGCCCTCGGCGCACGGCGCATCGACAACGAGGACTGGAACCGGTTCGAGACGTACATGGGCGAGATCTTCACCGCCCTGGGAATGGATCTCGATACGCCCGGCACGCGGGAGACGCCGAAGCGGTTCTTGAAGGCGCTCTACGACTCGACCGCAGGATACGACGGCGATCCGAAGCTCGTAACCTCGTTTCCTGCGGAGAGTCGCGGCGGCACCGGTGCGGCCCTGAGTCAGATCGTCGAGGGTCCGATTCCCTTCCACGCGCTCTGTGAGCACCATGGGCTGCCGTTCTACGGAGTCGCGCACGTCGGCTACATCGCCGGCGGGCAGATCATCGGCATCTCGAAACTCACGCGATTGGTACGGCTGTTCGCGCGTCGGTTCACCGTGCAGGAGAGGCTCGGCGAGCAGATCGCAGACACGCTCGTCGAGCTCGTCGGAGCGCGCGGTGTCGCGGTGCACCTCGAGGCCTCCCATCTGTGCACGCGGATGCGCGGGGTCGAGGAGCACTCCGCCACGGTGACGACGTTCTGGCGGGGCGCCTTTCGCGATGCCGACCTGCGACGGGAGTTCCTGGCCGAGGTGCACGCTCCGAAGCTGGTGAGCTGAGCTGGCGACCGTGGGAATCGCGCCTCTCGAGCCGCTCGACGTCCTGTACGAGGCGGCCGGTCTACCGGCCTTCGACCTCCCACCCGCGCTTCGAGAGCTGTACGGCGGACAGCTCGGCTTCGACGAGCCACGGGTGTATGCGAACTTCGTGTCGACACTCGACGGAGTCGTCGCGATCCCGTCGCTGGCTGAGTCCAACAAGGTCATCAGCGCCGGCAGTGAGGCGGACCGCTTCGTTATGGGCCTCCTTCGCGCTGTCGCCGACGTCGTCCTCGTCGGGGCCGGAACGTTCGCCGGCTCGCCGAGCGGAAGCTGGATGCCGGCGCGGGCGTATCCTCCGGCGGCAGCGGCTTTCGCGGATCTCCGTCGCCGGCTTGGACGAACCGAGACGCCGGAGCTCGCGATCCTGTCGGGCCGCGGCTCTATCGAGCCCACGCATCCCGCTCTCGCTGCGGGCGCTCTCGTGTTG
>JBOHBA010000046.1:0-8375 GCA_050698095.1 Gaiellaceae bacterium | reverse complement strand
CTCGTGCGTTCTTACGTCGACGACTTGTATCGTGTCGTCGTCTCCGACGGCCACCAAAATGAATTTTCCGTCCCTGGTCAATTCGATGCCGAGCGTACGCAACGATCGCCAACGGGGGACGGCGTGTCGACGGCTCGCTGTTCGGGGACCATCCGCGCGTGGTCGAGCAGGTCGAGCGGCTCCAGGACGGAAGCGTCGAGGTGAACGCGCCCATACCAACGCAGGTGCTCGAGGAGGGCGAGACCGAGGTACTCACCGGCATCCTCGAGGATGTCGTTCGGTCTGGAACCGGAACGCGTGCCGCCGTCCCCGGTCGCCAAGTGGCGGGGAAGACCGGTACCACGGACAACTACGCCGACGCCTGGTTCGTCGGCTACACACCTGAGCTTGCCGTTGCGGTCTGGGTCGGCTATCCGGACCGGCTGCGGCCGATGACCACTGAGTTCGGCGGCGAGCCGGTGACCGGTGGAACGCTGCCCGCGCAGATCTGGAGGGCTTTCGTCTCGAAGGTCGAGCCGAACGAGGATCTGACGTTCGACCCGGCCCCGTATCTCGGCGGCTCCTCGACGTGGGTCGTCAAGCGGGGAGGCAAGTGGCAGCTCGACAACGGCTACTGCCGTGATTCGCGACTGCTCGTGTACTTCACGGGACGAAGTCCCAAGGAAGAGGCGGACTGCAAGCCCAACGAAGTGGAGGTCCCGCTCGTGATCGGGCTCACGGCGGAAGGAGCGACCGCGCGTCTTGCCGATCAGCCGCTCGGGGCGAGCATCGCGTACTCGCCGGCGAAGCCGGGGAGGCCGCCGGGAATCGTCGTGAGCCAAGATCCGCGAGCGGGCGGGCTCTCGGCGCACGACACTGTGACGATCTGGGTGTCGAAGGCGCGGTTCGGATTGCTCCCGAACTTCGTCGGCTCGAGTCTCGAGGACGTCGAACGCGAGGTGGAGCGCCTGAAGCTCAGGGCGCGCGTCGTCACCGCGCCTGGGCATACGGGCACCGTGCTCCGGCAGTTCCCGAGGCCCGGAGTCGCGGCTGCGCCCGGGCTTCGCGTCAAGATCGTGGTCGGGGCCGGCTCACGTACGACGACCCCTTGAGCGAGTAGCGCCAGGGCCGATCGACGGCTCGCATGATTCCGACGCGCGCCCCTGCGACGACATCGACCGCGCCGCCCGGCGAAAGCGCGAAGGGCGGACGGTCGAGCCGGAGTCCGTCGTGCTCGCCGGTCAGGCCGAGTGCCTGCGTGAGACGTCCCGGCCCCGAGCAGAGGAGCGCGAGATCGTCGAGCCCTCGACGGGCTCGCATGCGGTCGAGTCCGAGCGTCGGCTCGAGCGCGCGCAGGAGAACGCCTGTGCCGATCCCCTTGACGCCGCAGACGACGTTCGCACACCAGTGGACTCCGTACGAGCGATAGACGTAGAGCCGCCCCGCGGGACCGAACATGGTCGCATTGCGTCGGGTCCTGCCTCTGTAGGCGTGACTCGCGGGATCGTTGGGACCGTACGCTTCGACTTCCACGATCACGCCGCCGACGCCGTCGACGAGGAGCGTCCAGCCGATCAGCGCGGGCGCGACCTCACTCGCGTCGCCGGCGAAGAACCCACGGCTCGCCTCGCTCAGAACAGCTGCTCGGCCTCGGCGGGGCGCGCGGTCGCCTCGAGCAGAAGTCGTGCGCGGCGCCCGAGGTCTCCGAGATCGACGCGGCCCTCCTCCGCCGCTGACGCGAGACGCTCGGCAAGGTCGATCGCGCCGTCGAGGAGCGCGGAATCGCCGCCCTCGTGGCCCATGTCGTGGAGGATCGTGCGCTCGGTTCGAGAGGCGACAAGCGGCGCCGAGACTCCGTCGACCCATACGCGCGTTCGCCGTCCACCTCCCCGCTCGTCCCCGACGAGCGGCTCGAGCGCGTAGATCTTGTCGGCCCGTGCGTACTTCCCGAAGCCGAGAAAGACCATCTTCGTGCTCGTCATGCCGCGGAGTATGACGCCGACTTGGGCTCCCGGAGCAACGCGAGGGTGGCCACCGCCGCGAGCGCGAGGATCACGAGCCAGATGGGCCTGGCCCCGGGGATGAGCGCCGACGGAATGCTCGCGTCCGTCCAGCCGCGCTTCACGATCTGCTCGTTCCAGGCGTCTTGCACGAAGTTCACCGAGCCGTAGGCGAGCATCGTCCCGAGGTAGGCGAATACGGCGATGCGGAGCACGCTTCGCTTCACGGAGACGCGTGACAGCAGGAGCGCCGTGAGCAGGAGGAGCGCGCCGTCCTGACCGTGATGGTGCCCGAGATGCACCGCGGCGAGCAGCGTGCCGTCCTTCTCGCGGCCCAGCTCCTCGCCCATGAAGAAGTCGCCTGGAAAGTGGAAGCCGAGCTCGGCCGTGAGCCAGGGGAGCGACAGCAGGACCACGATGACCGCGACGACGACACGTCCACGGTCCCACGGCCTTTGCGGGGCGAACGAAGCTCCCGCACGACGGGTCGCGGCGACGGTCAGCGCGCCCGCGATGGCGACGCCGACGGCGGGGATGACATTCCCCCAGTACGCATCGAGGTTTCGCTGATCGTTGAACCACGGGATCGTGGCGCACAGCGCGATCGCCGGCGCAGCCGCCCACCAGGCTGCGCGAGGGAGCGCCGCGACCGCGACGAGGATCAACGCGATCGCGACGAGCGCGATCGGGAAGTTGACGAGCGTCGCGGCGCGACTCAGCCCGCCGACGACTCCCTCGCGGGAGACGTGATAAGTCTCAGCCGGGTCGACCCGGCTGTACGTGACGATCACCGCAAGAGTCGTCGCACCCCAGATAGCCCACGCGGCGAGTGCTTCGCCGCCCTGTGTCGTGACGTCGGGACGAGATATGTCTCGTCCCTACCCGGTCAGAGCGTCGCGAAGCGCGTCGGCGACGTACGCCTGATCGTCTTCGCCAAGCCGTGCGTGGAACGGGAGCGCCAGCGTGCGCGCGCTCATCTCCTCGGCAACTGGACAGAGGCCGACCCGGAAGCCGTAACGCTCCTGCATGTACGGCTGCAGGTGAATGCACGGGAGGTAGCGGGCCGTCTGGACGCCACGTGCGTCGAGCTGTGCGATGACCGTCTCACGATCTGTCCCATGCGGAAGGGCGACGACGTAGACGAACCACGAGCGCTCGTGGTCGGCATCGTCCTCGCAAGGCAGCTCCAGCCCCTCGACCTCGTGCAGCAGAGCTCGATAACCCTCCGCGACGGCAGCGCGGTGCGCGAGAATTTCGCCGAGCTTCTCGAGCTGACCGAGCCCGATCGCGGCGCGCACGTCGTCGAGCCGGTAGTTGAACCCGAGCCGCGCGTGCTCGAGCCATCCTCCAGAGTCCGCGCGTCCCTGGTTTCGGAGACTCCGAAGCAAACGCCACTCGTCCTCCGAGTGCGTCGTCACCATCCCGCCCTCGCCGGTCGTCATCTGCTTGTTCGGATAGAAGGCGAAGACGGCCGGCGGACCCTGAGACCCGATCTGACGCCCTTTGTAGAGCGCGCCCAGCGCCTCGCAGGCATCTTCGATCAACGCGATACCGCGCCGCTCGCAGATCGCGCGGAGCTCGTCGAGCTCGCACGGGTAGCCGTAGATGTCGACGGCAACCACCGCTCGCGTGCGCTCTGTTATCGCCGCCTCGACCTCGGACGGATCGAGATTGAGCGTGCGCCGGTCGACGTCCGCGAACACGGGGGTCGCACCTTCGTAGATCGCGCAGTTCGCCGAGGCGACGAATGAGTACGGCGACGTGATCACTTCGTCGCCGAGCGACACCCCGGCTGCGATGCACAGGAGATGCAGCCCCGCGGTACCGCTCGAGACAGCAGCCGCGAACGGCGCGCCGACCGCGCTCGCGAACTCCTCCTCGAAGCGGTCGATCGTGGGCCCGAGCGACAGCCGGCCCGATCTCAGCACCTCGGCGACGAGCTCCTCCTCACGCTCGTCGAGCCAGGGGCTCGACAGCCAGACCGTCCTCGAGATGGCCACCCCTACGCTGCCGAGGGCGACATCTCGACCACGTCGAGCCAGTGCGCCCAGCGCTCACTCCGGCCGTGAACCGTGTCGAGGTACGCCGTCTGCAGCTCTCGCGTGATCGGCCCGACCCCGAGCTCGTGGTCGTCGACGGCTCGCAACGGCGCGACCTCGGTCGCAGTGCCCACCATGAACACCTCGTCCGCGAGATAGAGGTCGGTGCGAATGAGAAGCGACTCCTCGACGCGGTAGCCGAGGTCCTGGGCGATCTGGATCACGGTGTCCCGTGTGATCCCGGGCAGGATCGACATCGCGAGCGGAGGCGTCCGGAGAACGCCGTCCTTGACCACGAAGATGTTCTCGCCCGGCCCGTCGGCCACGTAGCCGTCGTGGGAGAGCATGATCGCCTCGTCGTAGCCCGCCCGCCTCGCCTCGGTCGTCGCGAGCATCGAGTTGAGGTAGATCCCGGTCGCCTTGGCAACGTGCGGGATCACGTTCGGACCGACACGCTCCCAGCTCGAGATCGTCGCCGTGATGCCTGCGCTCTGGCTGTCCTCTCCGAGATACGCGCCCCAAGGGAAGCTGATGATCGCGACGTCGACCGGGTTTCCGGCCGTCGCGACGCCGAGCTCGCCGTACCCGTAGAAGGCGATCGGCCGGATGTAGCAGGACGCGATTCCGTTGGCCGCGATGAGCTCACGCACACCCGAACGGATCTCCTCGACCGTGTACGGGAGATCCATGTAGAGCACCCTCGCGGACCGTTCGAGACGCAGGAGGTGATCGCCGAGCCGGAAGACCGCAGGCCCGGCGGGTGTCTCGTAGCAGCGTATTCCCTCGAACACCCCGGACCCGTAGTGAAGCCCGTGAACCCCGACATGAACCCGCGCGTCGGCCCAGTCCACGAGCTCGCCGTTCATCCAGATCTTCTCGGTCTCCTGCATCGCGTCAGCTCTCCTTCGGTTTCGGCGAATCGTAGGCCTGGTCGGTTACGACGTCCAACGGCTTGGCTCGCGCGAGCCGGCCGAGCTCGACGGGCGCGATCCCGACCATGTGGCGCGACGATCCCGCGCCCGCCCATACGAGCGGGTGCTGCAGGAGCGAGCGCTCCATGAGCACCGTGTCCACCTGCGGCAGCGGGAAAGGGGCGACCGCGCCGGGCGCGAACCCTGTTGCGGACTCGACCTCCGACGCGGAGGCGATTCGAGCCGACTCCGCCCCGACGGCGCGCGCGACCTTCGCGGGATCGCCGCGCCGATCGCCCGGGACGAGCGCGACGACGGGCTTGTCTCCGCACAGCAGGACGAGCGACTTGACGATCTGATCCAGGCCGCACCCAACCGCTGCCGCTGCATCGGCGGCGGTCGGAGTTCCGTCGGAGAACTCCTGGATGCGGGCCTCGGCTCCGGACTCGCGGAGGAAGGAGGACACGCGCTCGACCGGCTCCGGCCACGGCGCCACCATGTGTCGAAGCGTACCCTCGGACTCAGTAGACGTACGGGACGAGCCGGAAGCGCGTGCGCGCGCAGTAGTCCGCGTAGGCCGGATACCGCTCCGCGAGCAGCCGTTCCTCGACCCGGGCTTTGAGCGCCCAGATCGCCGTCAGCGCGGCCGTCCCCGCGAGCGCCCACGGCGAGAGCGCAAGCGAGATCCCGCCGAAGACCAGGACTCCGGCCGAGTAGATCGGGTGCCGGACGACGGCATACGGACCCGTCTCCACGAGCTCTGCCGTAGCGCTGGGACGAGGAAAGGGCGTCAGCCCCGAGCCCAGCGCTCGCGCGGCACGTGAGAAGAGGACTGCGCCGGCGAACAGCAGGAGCACGCCCGCTCCCTTGAGCCACCAGCGCGCGTCGTCGGGCCATCCCGGTCCGGCGACACCGAGTACGAGTATCGCGGCCATGAGCGCGAACTGGAGCACGACCCAGCCGCCGCCACGCTCACCGAGCCTGGGAATCTCAGCCAAGGGAGATGAACCGCGCGTCGTCGAATCCCTCGGCCTTCACGCGCTCGACGAGCTCGGGCGGAGCCGCCGAGTCGATCGAGAAGACCATGAGCGCCTTGCCCCCTTCCGACGTACGCGAGACCGCCATGTTCGCGATGTTGACTCCCGCGTCGCCGAACATCGTCCCGACTCTCCCGATCACACCTGGAACGTCGTCGTAGACGAGGAAGGCCATTAGCGAAGCAAGCTCGACGTCGATCGCGTAGCCGAGCGCACCCGCGAGGAAGAGACGGTGCTCCGGGCCTACCGTCGTACCCGAGACCTCGAGCTCGCCCGCAGCCGTGGCGACGACGACGCGCACGAGGTTCGTGTAGTGCCGCGAGACGCCGAACCGCTGCTCGGAGACGTCGATTCCGCGCTCTGCGGCGATCACGGGCGCGTTCACGACGTTCACGACCTCGTCGACCTGCCCCTGGAACGCGCCGTTCAGCGCCGCGACTGTGAGCAGGCGCGTGTCGCGCTCCGACAGAGGGCCGTGGACGGCCACGACTATGTGCTCCGGCCAGCCTTTGCTCAGCGCCATCGCAAGTCGCCCGAGCGTGGCCGCGAGGGGTACGAACGGCCCGAGCATTTCGAGATCGCCGTGCTCGATCGCCGGAATGTTGACGGCGTTCTGCACGATCTCGCCGTCGAGCGCAGCGGCGACCTGCTCGGCGATCATCACTCCTGCGCGATCCTGCGCCTCGGCCGTCGATCCGGCCAGATGCGGCGTCGTGACGACGTTGTCGAGCTCGAGGAGCGGGCCCGAGTACGGCTCGCTCTCGAAGACGTCGAGCGCGGCGCCGGCCACCTTCCCCGATCGCAGCGCGTCCACGAGCGCACTCTCGTCGACGAGCCCGCCTCGCGCTGCGTTGACGATCCGAACGCCGTCGCGCATCCGCGCGAATGCCTCCGCATCGAGGAGGTGGCGCGTCTGGTCGGAGAGCGGGATGTGCAGCGTGATGAAGTCCGCGACGGCGTAGAGGTCGTCGAGAGCCTCCGCGGGTTCGATGCCCAGCTCGCGGAAACGATCGACCGCCACGAACGGGTCGTACGCGACCACTCTCATCCCCAGTGCGAGTCCGCTGCGGGCAACCTGCCGGCCGATGCGCCCGAGACCGACCACGCCGAGCGTCTTCCCCGCAAGCTCCACGCCCGCGAAGCGCTCACGCGCCCACGTGCCGGAGGCGAGCGCCGCCTGAGCCTGCGGCACGTTGCGGACGAGCGCCAGGAGCAGGGCGATCGTGTGCTCGGCCGCGGAGGTCACGGTCGACTCCGCGGAGTTCGCCACGACGATCCCGCGCCGCGTGGCCGCGTCCACGTCCACGTTGTCGAGGCCGACGCCTGCCCGGCCGATCACCTTCAGGCGCTGCGCGCGCTCGATGAGGGTTGCGTCGAGCGTCGTCGCGGAGCGCACCACGATCGCGTCGAAGCCGCCGATGATCGAGGCGAGATCCGAGTCGGAGTCCTCGACGACGTCGAACCGGTCCCGCAGCAGCTCGAGCCCCGATGCGGCGATCGGCTCCCGGACGAGAACTCGCGGCCGCGGATCGTCAGACACGCGCGGTCTCGCGGTACGCCTCGAGCGCACGGGCGACCGCTGCCCCGCGCTCGATGTCCGCGCCACCCTCGACCAGGAGCGCCTCGACGGCCGCGAGCACGGTGGTGATGTCGAGCACGTCGTAGTACCCGATGTGGCCGACCCGGAACAGCCTCGGGCCGAGCTCGCCGTGCCCGCCCGCCACCGTGATGCCGTAGCGATCGCGAAGCGCGCGAACGAGCTCGCGCGCGTCGACGCCCTCTGGCGTGAGGATCGCGGTGACGATCGCCGAGCGCTCCTCGTCGGGCGAGTAGAGCTCGAGGCCCATCGCCTTCACCCCCTCGCGGCACGCGCGGCCGAGCGCAGCGTGGCGCGCGAAGACCGCGTCGAGGCCCTCCTCCAGAAGAAGGCCGAGAGCGACGTCGAGCGCCGTGACGATGGTCACCGCCGGCGTGAACGGGGTCGAGCCGGTCTCGAGCGAGGCGCGCATCCGCTCCCAGTCGAAGTAGAAGCGCGGCAGCCGAGCGTCGCGCGAGCGGGCCCACGCGCTGTCCGAGACCGTGACGACCGAGAGCCCCGGCGGTGTCATCAGCGCCTTCTGCGACCCGGCGACCACGACGTCGAGACCCCAGGCGTCCGTCTCCAGCGGAACGGCTCCGAGACTCGACACCGCGTCGACGACGACGAGCGCGCCCGTCTCGCGCGCAGCGTGTGCGAGCGCCTGGACGTCCGCGACGACGCCGGTGGACGTCTCCGAGTGCACGAGGAACACGGTCTCTGCGCCGGTCTCCTCGAGACGCGCGCGGACATCCTCGGCGCGCGGCGTCTCTCCCCATGCGTAGCGGAGCTCGTGAACGTCGACTTCGTACGCGCGCGCGAGGGCAGCCCAG
>JBOHBA010000045.1:0-3956 GCA_050698095.1 Gaiellaceae bacterium | reverse complement strand
AGGAGCGGGACGTCGTCTGAGGGGCCGACTGCGACGACGGTGCTCGGCTGGAACGGAGCAAGCGCCGCGCGTGCGACGGGCGCCTCGACCGGGCCGATCACCGCGATCTCCCGCGGCGTGCTGAACCACAGATCGAGCCCGCAGAGCGCCCATGCGAAGGCGCCAGGGGCACGCCGCAGGGCCGGCTCGACGAGACGGAACACCGAGACGGCACGCCGCTCGAGCTCGTCGTCCCCCCAGATGCGCGATATGCGCAGCAGCACGAGCGCGAGCATCGAGTTTCCCGAAGGAATCGGCGTGTCCTGGAGCTCCTTCGTGCGCGGCACGCGTGCGTCTCCGTCCGCGGGCGAGAGGAAGAAGCCGCCGTGCTCGGCATCCTCGAAGAGCTCGATCGCGAGGAGCGCGAGACGCCGAGCCTCGAGCAGCCAGCGCAGCTCGCCGGTCGCGACGTGCAGCTCCAGCAGGCCGTACGCCGCGTTCGCGTAGTCGTCGAGGTAGCCCGGTCCGCTCGCGCGGCCGTCTCGTCGCGAGCGCAGCAGCCTTCCATCGTCGTTCGAGAGCGGGCCGAGCAGGAACTCCCCCACGCCGCGGGCGGCCCGGAGCCAGTCGTCCCGCTCGAGCCGGTACGCCGCCTCCGCGACTGCCGCGAGCGCGAGGCCGTTCCAGGACGCGAGCGCCTTGTCGTCGCGAAATGGCTGTGCTCGCTGTGCGCGCTCGGCGAGAACGTGCGCCCGGAGGGCCGGCTCGAGCTCGCCGCGGACGATGAGCCGGCCGTGCTCGAACGGCTCGAGCACGTCGGTTGGCAGTCCCACCGCAGCCGCCTCCTCGGAAGTCCACGTGTACGTGAGCCCCTCGACGCCTTGCGTGTCTGCATCCTGGGCCGACGCGAGCCCGCCCTCCGGAAGCGCGAGCTCGCGGAGCATGTAGTCGATCGACTCCTCGACCACTTCGCGATATCGCTCGCGCCCCGTGACGACCCACGCGTGCAGGTAGGCGGAAGTCAGCACCGCGTTGTCGTAGAGCATCTTCTCGAAGTGCGGCACTCCCCAGCGATCGTCGACCGAGTAGCGATGGAAGCCCCCGCCGACGACGTCGTACATCCCGCCGGCCGCCATCCCGTCGAGCGTGGCTGTGACCATGGCGAGCGACTCGTCGTCTCCGCGACGGAGAAGGAGCTCGAGCGTCGACGCGGCCGGAAACTTCGGCGCGCGGCCGAATCCGCCGAACGCGGGTTCGAAGGTGCGGGCGATGCCACGAGTCGCATCGGCGAGGAGCGCGGCGGTCAGCGGCTCGGCTGAAGGCGGCGCCTTCGCGACGCTCCGGAGCGCGTCGTCGATGCGGCTCGCCTGGCGGTCGACGTCGCCGCGCCGCTCGCGCCACGTCTGCGCGACCGCGCGTAGGACTTCGCGAAAGCTCGGCATCCCGTGCCGCGGCTCCGGTGGAAAGTACGTGCCCGCGTAGAACGGCTTCGCGTCCGGAGTCATGAACACCGTCGTCGGCCAGCCACCGGAGCCGGTCATGCCCACGGCGGCCTCCATCGTCACGGCGTCGACGTCAGGCCGCTCCTCGCGATCGACCTTCAGGTTCACGAAGAGGTCGTTCATCACTGCGGCGGTCGCGGCGTCCTCGAACGACTCGTGCGCCATGACGTGGCACCAGTGGCACGAGCTGTAGCCGACCGAGACGAGCAGCGGCTTGTCCTCGGCCCGTGCGCGTGCGAAAGCCTCTTCCCCCCACGGGTACCAGTCGACCGGGTTCTCCGCGTGCTGGAGCAGGTACGGGCTCGTGGCCTGTGCGAGGCGGTTCACGTCGTGAGCGTACGCACCTGGGTGCGCCGTGCGCTGTCAGTAGGTGATGACCTGGTCGCTCTCGAGCGCGAGCTGTACCAGGCGGTTCGGCATCGCAAGCTCTACCGGCTTCCCCTCGAGGTCCGACTCGGCGACGCCGCGAGTCTTGCTGGACATCCCCGAGGCGAACAGTCGCACGCCGCCCGCGACGACGGCGTCGTAAGACTCGCGAAGGCTTCCCGTGCCGAGACCGGTCAACGAGTCGAGCACTGCATCGCGCAAGAGTTGGACGCCGTCGCCCGCGAGGAACATCGACACCTCATGTTCTTCGTCGACCGCGGCCTTGGCCACCAGGAACCCGAGCGCAGCCTTGGTCGGGTTCTCGGGGCCGCATGTGATGTGAACGAGAATCTTTGCCATGGGCCGAGTCTTTCAAAATCAGCTCGCCGGGTGGCGGCGCTGGCGCCAGTGGCGGACGATCTCGACGACGAGGCCGAGCGTGAGTGCGATCCCGAGCGCGAGCCCAACCCCCCAGAACGGGTGATCCTCGAAGGTCTTCCCGCCGAAGTAGCCAAGCAGCGCCGCATACGTTCCCCAGATCAAGCCGGCGATGACGTCATAGACGATGAAGCGGCGCCACTGAAACGTATTCACGTACCCCGCGGAGAACGTGACTGCCGTGCGGCCGCCGGGAATGAAGCGGGCGATGAGGATGATGTATGCGCCGCGCTCGTCCAGCGTCTTTTCCGCCCACTCGAGCCGCGCGTGCCACTTCTCGCTGCCGAAGACCCGCTTGACCGTCTTCTCGCCGACGAAGTGCCCGATCCAGAACGAGATGTTGTCGCCGACGATCGCGCCTGCCCCGCCGGAGAGGATGACGAGCCAGAGCACGAGGTCGCCGGAGCTCGCGAGATTCCCGCCGATGACGACAAGCGTCTCGCTCGGCACCAGCGGGAAGAACGCGTCGACGACGGCTACTCCGAAGATGACGAGGTAGCTCCACCACTCGCCGGAGACCCATTCTGTGAAGCGGTCGAAGTCGAGCCAGCTCGGCATCCGCGCATCCTCGCAGGAGCGGGCGTGTCAGACACGGAGCTACACACGTCTGCCCGCGTAGAGACCGAGCCGAACATGTCGCCGACTGCTCCTGGGCTGGGTTGCGAGAGTTCGCAGTGGAACGATCGGCACGAACTCGGCGCGAATTGCCCTTGACGGATATCGGTGTCTGACACCGGCGAAGCGGCGATGATTGACCGATGCCGTTCCTCCCGCTCGCGGGCATGAAGGTCGTCGACGTGACGACGTCGATCGCCGGGCCGTACTGCGCCGAGATCCTCGGCGCGCTCGGCGCCGACGTGGTCAAGGTCGAGCGCCCCGACACGGGAGACGACGGCCGCGCCTGGGGGCCTCCGTTCTGGAACGGCGAAAGCGCGATGTTCCTCTCCGTGAACGCGGGAAAGCGCTCCCTTGCGGTCTCGCTCGGCGACGAGCGCGGACGCGAGATCGTGCTCCGGCTCGCCGCCTCAGCCGACGTCTTCCTCCAGAGCCTGCGGCCGGGCGCCGCCGAGCGCTCAGGTCTTGGCGCCGAGGTAGTGCGCACCCGCAACCCGCGGCTCGTCTACTGCTCGATCGGCGCATATGGACGCGTGGGACCGCTGTCTCACGAACCTGGATACGACGCGCTCATGCAGGCCGCCGGCGGCCTCATCAGCATGACGGGCGAGCCCGGGCGTCCCGGAGCACGCGTCGGCTCGTCCTTGATCGACATGGGGACAGGCATCTGGTCCGCACTGGGAATTGCCGCCGCACTTCTCGAGCGAGAGCGCACGGGAGAGGGAGCAGTCGTGGACACGTCGCTCTACGAGACGGCGCTGGCGTACATCGGCTACCACCTCGTCGGCTACTTCGCGGATGGGACCGTGCCGTCCGCGCAGGGCACGGGCTTTCCGATGGTTGCCCCGTACCAGGTCTTCCCTACCCGCGACGGCGAGATGATGTTCGCGGGCGGCAACGATCGGCTGTTCGCGCTGCTGTGCGACGCCGTGGACCTGCGCGAGCTCGCGTCCGACAAGCGCTTCCGCACGAATCCAGACCGCGTGCGGAACCGCGAGGAGCTCGTCGCGCTTGTGTCCGCCCGGCTCCGCGAGCGTGACACCGCGGAGTGGCACG
>JBOHBA010000044.1:0-2576 GCA_050698095.1 Gaiellaceae bacterium | reverse complement strand
CCTACGGACCGAGGAGAGAGGCGACCGAGTCGGTCTTCCGTCGCGGCGGACGAAGTTCGCGCCACGTGCACTGCGCCGGGTTCTTGTCGTCCCGGAATCTGACGAGCTTTGTTCCGTGGCGGAAGCGGTTCGACTGCACTTTGTCGTAGCGTACCTCGACGACGAGCTCGGGCCGCACGGGCGACTCCTCGAGCTGGCCGCCTCCCCAGCGGTTCGGTTCCGAGAAGCGGCGCTCGGGCGCGCGCTCGAGAAGCGGAAGCACACGCTCGGCGATCTCCGCATGGCGAGCGGGGGCGACCGCCGCGGATCCCACGTAGTCGACCTCGCCGTCGTCGCGGTAGAGGCCGAGGAGGAGCGTCGCGATCCGGTCCGGCTTCGACTTCCAGCGTAGGCCGACGACGACGCAGTCGGCCGTCCTCTCGGGCTTCACCTTGACGACGCCGTCGCGCGACCCGGGGAGGTACGGCGAGTCACGGCGCTTCGCGATGACTCCGTCAAGGCCGATCGCCTCGAAGCGCTCGAGCCAGCCGAGGGCCTCGTCGCGGTCGACTGTCGCTGGCGAGAGCTCGAACCGCTTCGCGGCGCGCTCGAGCTTCGTCCGGCGTTTCGAGAGGGGTTCGCGCCAAGCCTCCTCGCCCTTCCAGACGAGTACGTCGAAGGCGATGAACTGCGCGGGGATCTCTGAGGAGAGCTTCCGGATGCGGCTCTCGGCGGGGTGCAGGCGCGACTGCATCGCGACGAAGTCGAGCACTCCGTCGCGCTCGATCACGATCTCGCCGTCGAGGGCTGAGCGCACGGGAAGGAGCTTCTCCAGCGGTCGCAGCTCGGGGAAGTAGCGGAGCAGCGGCCGTGCGTTGCGCGACCAGAGCCGCAGCTCACCCGAGGCGTTCTCGAGCAGGCCGCGGAAGCCGTCCCACTTCGGCTCGTACTGCCACTCGGGGCCGTCGGGAAGATCGCGCACGAGTTCCGCCTCCATCGGAGGAAAGGGAATAGCGCTGTCGAGGTCGGCCGGGCGCTCGACCGGCTCACCGCTCGGGAGTCGACGACGAGGGCGGGCCATGGCCGTAGGCTACGCCGATGCGTCGCGTTGCCGTCACCGGCCTGGGGGCCGTCACCTCGCTCGGGCTCGACGCCCAGTCGACTTGGGACGGCGCAGTCGCCGGGCGGAGCGGGGTGGACTGGATCCAGTCGTTCGACGTCACCGGGTATCCCGTGCGTATCGCCTCCGAGGTGAAGGGGTTCGATGAAGAGGCTGTTGTCGGCCCGAAGGACGCGCGGCGACTCGAGCGCAACGTCGTGCTCGCGGTCGCGGCTGCGCGCGAGGCCTGGGCCGATGCGGGGGTCGACGGCGTAGATCCAGCGCGTGCAGGCGTGCTCGTCGGCTCGGCGATCGGCGGGGTCATGGGCGTCCTCGCCCAGAACGACGTGCTCCGGGAGCGTGGCCATGGCCGAGTGTCGCCGTGGTTCCTGCCGAACGTGCTCGTCGACTCTGCCAGTGGTCAGATCGCCATCGACCTCGGAATCCGCGGCCCGAACTACGCGCCCGTGTCCGCGTGCGCGACGGGCTCGCACGCGGTCGGGGAGGGTGCCGAAACGATCCGTCGGGGCGACGCGGACATCATCCTCGCCGGCGGCACCGAGTCGTGCATGCATCCCGTGATCCTTGCGGGGTTCTGCGCGATGCGGGGATTGGTCGCAGAGGAGGAGGATCCGGCGCTCGCCTCGAGACCGTTCGACGCGACGCGCGCGGGGTTCGTCATGGGAGAAGGAGCCTGCGTCTTGCTCCTCGAGGAGCTCGAGCGTGCGCAGGCTCGGGGTGCGCGCATCTACGCAGAGGTCCTCGGGTACGGAACGTCCAACGACGCGCACCACATGGCGCAGCCCGATCCTGAGTCGGTCGGCGTTGCCGAGATGATGCGAGCGGCGCTTTCCCGGTCGGGAGTCGCGCCGGAGCAAGTTGGCTACATCAACGCTCACGGAACGTCGACGCCGCAGGGCGATCTCGCCGAGACGAACGCGATCAAGGACGTGTTCGGGTCACATGCGTACGAGCTTGCGGTGTCGTCGACGAAGTCGGTGCTCGGGCACCTGTTCGGAGCCGCTGGAGCGGTCGAGGCGATGATGTGCGTGCGCGCTCTCCACGACGGCGTGCTCCCGCCGACGATCAATTACCGGAATCCAGATCCGGAGTGCGATCTCGACTACGTGCCGAACGAAGCGCGCCCCGTCCAGGTCGAGGTCGCGCTCTCGAATGCGATGGGTCTGGGCGGTCACAACGCCTGCGTCCTCCTCGGTCGCGCGCCGGTCTGACCTGCTTCCGAGGTCTTTGAGCCGCTCTTGAGGTTGGCTCTCTACGTTCCCTCCATGAGGCAGATCGCACGAGCCGCGGCGCTCGTCCTCGCCTGTGCTGTCCTGACCGCCTGCGGCGGCTCGGAGACGCCCGCCCAGACGGTCGAGCCCTGGCCGGAAGCCGACGCGCTGTTTCACCAGGATCCACGGTGGCTGGGGTCCGACGGCGGTGCTTCGGTCGACCTCGGAGGTGGTCGCAGCCTCTGGCTCTTTGGCGACACGTTCGT
>JBOHBA010000043.1:0-2658 GCA_050698095.1 Gaiellaceae bacterium | reverse complement strand
CTCGTGTCGCACCGTCTCCCGCTCGACCAGGTCGAGCACGGCTTCGAGCTGATGCACTCCGGGGAAGCGCTGCGCGTCGTTCTCGACCTGAATGGAGGGGCATGAACCTCGAGGAGCTCGACGGTCGTATCGGCGAAGGCTGGAGCGGCGAGGCGCCGAACGGATCGCACGTCAACGTCGTGTTGGCCCGCCGCGGGAGCCCCACGGCAGCCGCGGCCCTGAGCATGTTCGCCCACCCCGCGCCGGGGCACACCCCGGTGCTCGTGTGCGTAGGCCCGACCCAGCAGGAATACGAGCCCGTGTGGCCGCCGACGCTGATGATGAACAAGGGCACCGCGCTCGACGAGCGCCACCAGACCCTGACCTGGGGCGCGGCACAGCTCGGGATCGGGCAGGGGGTGCTCGACGCGGTCGCGGACGGGCTCATCGAGGCGAGCGGCGACCTGCTCGTGCTCGTTGCCGTCTGGGTCGATCCGGCTGCGGAGGACGAGACCGCCGTGCGTGTGGCCAATCGCGCTGCTACGCGGAAGGCGCTCGGCGTCTGCGTCGAAGGGCGCGATCCGGCCGCCGCTGCCTCGCTCGTCGAGCGGCGCGACAGCCTCGAGAGCCCGTACTACGCAGGAGACTGAGTGCGGCTGACCTCGATCGAGACGCGGGTCTACCGCCATCCGCTCGACCCGCCGTTTCTCGCCGCCTGGGACCCGGAGCCCCGCACCCACCAGGACGCCACGGTCGTGATCGTGCGCTCCGACGACGGCGTCGAGGGCTACGCGAGCGGCGATGCGCTGCCGGACCGCGCGCTCCTCGAGCGGCTCATCGTCGGTCGGGAGCTCGAGCCGACGGAGATCCACGGGATCCTCGAGACCGTCGACTTCCACCATGGCCGCAGTTGGACGCTCGAGGTCGCCGTCTGGGATCTGCTCGGGCGCGCGGAGGGGAGGCCGCTGTGGAAGCTCCTCGGGGGAAGCACGGCGCGGATCGGCGCGTATGCGTCGAGCGGCGAGCTGGTCTCCCCCGAGGAGCGCGTTCGCCGCTGCCTCGCGCTCCGCGACGCAGGCGTACGTGCCGTCAAGATTCGCCTCCACTCGACCGATTGGCGGACCGACCTTCCCGTGATCGAGGCCGTTCGCGAGGCGATCGGGAGCGACTTCGAGATCATGGTCGACGCCAATCAGGGGTGGCGTATGCCAGGCGACCTCACACCGCGCTGGCCGCTTGCGGTCGCGGCAGAGTTCGCGCACGAGCTCGAGCCGCTGGACGTCTACTGGTTGGAGGAACCGCTCCCGACGGACGACGTCGAGGGGTATGCCGAGCTTCGGCGTGGCACGAGCGTCCGGATCGCAGCCGGCGAGATGGTGCGCACTGTGGCCGAGGCGCAAGACCTTCTCCGACGCGGACGGGTCGATGTCGTACAAACAGACGTCGTCCTGAGCGGCGGTGTGGAGGGCGCACGTCGCGTGGCGGCGTTCGCCGCCCGTGAGGGCCGCATGTGGAGCCCGCACACGTGGTCGAACGGCTACGGCCTCCTCGCGAACCTCCACGCCGCGATTGCGTTTTCGACCTGCCCCTACCTCGAGGTGCCGTTCGACCCGCCGGCATGGTCGGCCGAGCGGCGAGACTGGCTCCTGCCCGTGACCGTCGAGATCGCCCCAGACGGCACCATCGGCCCGCCCGACGGGCCGGGTCTCGGCGTCGTCCCCGACTTCGATTCCCTCGAGCAGTATCGGATCGGCTGATGCGTATTCGCGCCGCAGTCCTCAGGGAACCCGGCCGGCCGGTCACGATCGAGGAGGTCGAGCTCGATCCACCCAAGGCGGGCGAGGTCCTCGTACGAGTCGCCGCCGCGGGTGTCTGCCACTCCGACGTCCGCCATGCCGACGGCGACCTCGGTCCCGGAAAGTGGCCCGCGGTGATGGGGCACGAGGGCGCGGGCGTCGTCGAGTCGGTCGGCGACGGCGTCACGCACGTCGCGCCGGGCGACCACGTCGCGCTCTGCTTCGTTCCCGCGTGTCGAGCGTGCAGGTACTGCCTCGCGGGCAAGCCGAACCTCTGCGAGACCGTCGCCGAGCACGGAGCGCGGGGGATGCTCATGGACGGGACGAGCCGGCTTCGGCTTCCCGACGGGACCACGCTCCAGCACGGTCTGAGAACCGCGTGCTTCGCGGAACGCACGGTTGTCGCCGCGGGGGGTGCCGTGGGGATTCCGACCGAGCTGCCGCTGTGGCAGGCGGCGCTGCTCGGCTGCGGCGTCGTCACGGGCATGGGCGCCGTGAGGAACGTCGCGAAAGTGCGGCCCGGTCAGTCCGTCGCCGTCGTCGGCTGCGGCGGCGTCGGTCTGCAGGTGATCGCGGCCGCGCGGCTGGCCGGGGCTCATCCCATCGTCGCCGTCGATCGCGCTCCCGAGAAGCTCGGACTGGCGCAGGCCCAGGGTGCCACGCACACCCTCGACGCAACGGAGGACGGCAGCCCGGCGAGCACGATCCGTGCGCTCACCGTGGGCGGGGTCGACTACGCCTTCGAGGTGATCGGACGGCCCGAGACGATCAGGCTGGCCTGGGACGCGATCCGCCCCGGCGGCACAGCCGTGGTGGTGGGCCTGGTACCGGACGGCGTCGAGGCGACGATTCCGGCAGTCGAGTTTCTCTCCGACAAATCGCT
>JBOHBA010000042.1:0-3490 GCA_050698095.1 Gaiellaceae bacterium | reverse complement strand
GCCTGCGCTTCCCGAGGACGTCTTCACCTCGGAGCCGGGCTCGCTCTGGAGCGACGTGCTCAAACGGAAGGGAGGCCCGTTCGGGGTGCTCGCCCTCATGCCACCGAATCCGTCGCTGAACTGACCGCCGGCATGAGGATCGCCTACGTCGTCGACGCCCACGACCGATTCGACTGGGTGCCTCGCGCGCTCGAGGAGCTCGGCGAGGTGGACGTCCTCGTCATCGGCGGAGACATCACGACCTTTGCGACGCCCGAGGACGCCGAGCGCGCGATCGGGTCGTGGCGGCCGCTTGCCCCGCTGCGGGCGCTCGTCGAGCGCGAGCAGCCCGACCTCGTCCTGTGCGGGCGCATCCACGAGTCGCGCGGCGAGGACACGATCGGCGCGTCGCGGGTGGTCAACCCGGGGCCGGTAGCTGTGGGGCACTACGCCATCGTCGATATCGGCGAGGCGATTCGCGTCCGGCGGTTCTGAGACGGAGACCCCTGTGCGTCTCACCCCCACGCGCGCGCTCGAGGGCCGCCGCTCTAGACTCAGCCGCGAGTCAACACGAACCGGAGGTGATGCATGGCGACGATCGCAGCGCTCGATGCCGAGCGCATCGAAGCTCTCTCAGCAACGTTCTCGGGGACGGTGCTCCAGCCAGGTGACGCCGGCTACGACGAAGCGCGCTAGATTCACAACGGTCTGATCGACAAGCGCCCGGCGCTCATCGCGCGCTGCCGCGGCACCGCCGACGTGGCCCAGGCAATCGGGCTTGCACGAGAGACAGGCCTCGAGATCTCAGTGCGCGGCGGCGGCCACAACGTCGCAGGCCGCGCCGTGACCGACGGCGGGCTGATGATCGACCTCGCCGAGATGAAAGGCATGTATGTGGATCCCGAGGCGCGAACGATTCGCGCCCAGGGCGGAGTCCTGTGGAGTGAGTTCAACCGCGAGGCTGCAGTGCACGGCCTCGCCGTGACGGGCGGCGCCATCTCGAGCACCGGGATCTCCGGTCTCACGCTCGGCGGCGGGCTCGGCTGGCTGATGGGCACTCAGGGCCTCGCGGGGGACAACGTGATCTCCGTCGAGCTCGTGACGGCCGATGGCGAGGTGCTGAACGTCCGTGCGGACTCGCACCCGGATCTCTTCTGGGCGCTGCAGGGAGGGGGCGGCAACTTCGGCGTCGCTACCTCCTTCGAATACCGGCTCCATCCGGTGCGCGAGATCGTCGGCGGGCTCATCGCACACCCGTTCGAGGCCGCGGGCGAGCTCCTCCGCTTCTATCGTGAATTCACGAGGTCGCTGCCGGACGAGCTGGCCGTGTTCGCAGCGCTCGTGCATGCGCCCGACGGATCAGGGATGAAGGTCGCCGCTTTCGCGATCTGCCACACGGGCTCGGTCGACGACGCGGAGCGCGATATCGCACCGCTGCGCGCCTTCGGCTCTCCGGTGATCTCGCA
The DNA here is from genome assembly GCA_050698095.1 of Gaiellaceae bacterium. Lineage (GTDB taxonomy): Bacteria > Actinomycetota > Thermoleophilia > Gaiellales > Gaiellaceae > GMQP-bins7. The sequence goes on along the minus strand of JBOHBA010000042.1, from coordinate 2,045 downwards.
CGTGGGGCCGATGCCCTACCCGGTCATGAACACGCTGCTCGACGATGCGTTCCCGAGAGGCGCGCTCTACTACTGGAAGTCGAGTTTCGTGAAAGACCTCGACGACGCGCTCATCGATACGGCGGTGGAGCAGTTCGCCACGACCCCGTCACCGATGAACGTAATCCTCTTCGAGCACTTCCACGGCGCGGTTTCGCGAGTCGCCGCCACCGAGACCGCGATGCCGCAGCGCGGGCCCGGGTACAACCTCCTGATCCCGACGACGTGGCTGGAGCCGGCTGACACCGAAGTGAACATCGCGTGGACGAAGGAGACGTACGACGCGCTCAGTCCTCACTTCGCCGAAGGTCGCTGGCTCAACTACCTCGCAGACGACGAGGGTACCGACGCGGTGCGGGCCGTCTACGGCCCGAACTACGACCGCCTGGTCGAGGTGAAACGGCGCTACGACCCGGAGAACGTCTTCCACCTGAACCACAACATCGATCCGGCGTAGCCGCGCGACCCATGGGGTTAGACCCGGGGCCATGTCAGTTCGGGACACGGCCCGGGGTCTGACCCCCGTCAGAACGGCGCGTCAAGCGCGGAGCAGAGGAACCGCACGAGCGGCGATGCCTCGCGGCACATGCCCGCGAACGCCTCGACGAATCCCCGACTGCAGACCTCTTTCTCCGTAAGCGAGGCCGAACAGATGAAGTCCTTACGCTTCAGGTCGTCGATAAGCGGGTGCTCCGGGTCGTATCCGGCCGGAGCGCGCTTGAGGCTGTCGCCGGCAAGCTCGAAACGCGCCCCGACGAGCTTCGCGGCGCTCCACGCCTTGGGATCGTCGGCGATCGCCTCACGGATGCGTGCGAGCGCCGGCCCGTCCGGATGCCAGATCCCGGCACCAACGAAAACCGAGTTCGGCTGTAGGTGGAGGTAGAAGCCGGGCGCGTGCGCGTCTTTGCCGAGCTCGTGGCGGAACTGGATTCCGGTGTATGTCTTGTACGGGCTCTTGTCCTTCGAGAACCGCGTGTCGCGGTGAAGTCGGAAGAGCGATCCTCCGGAGGGCCTCGAGTCCGCAACGAAGTGGGGGCTGATCTGCTCGAGGTGGGGTGCGACGTCGACGACGAAGTCGAGCGCAGGCCCACGAACGTCGTCCTCGTACCGGCTCTTGTTCGCCGCGAGCCACGCTCGGTCGTTGTTCGCCTCGAGGTCGCGGAGGAACCGAAAGAGCGCCGGGCTGAAGGATCGCTCCGGCGACGCGCCTGCCATCGCCGCCCACTGTAACGCCGGATAGGCTCGTACGTCGTGATCCTGTCGAAGGCGTCCCGCGCAGCGATCCTGCACGCAGCGGAGAGCGCCCGCCTGCAGCGCGTCGTGCAGCGGCACGGGATGCGTGTAGGCGCGGCTCGCTTCGTCGCCGGCGAGACGCTCGACGACTGTGTCGCCGTGTTGCGTCGGCTGAACGACGCCGGAATGCACGCCAACACCACGCTCCTCGGCGAGGCGATCCCGGATGCGGCAGGCGCGGCGGCGGTGACCGACCAGTACATGCGGATCCTCGATCGTCTGGTCGCCGAGAAGCTGCGAGCGAACGTCGCACTCAAGCTGACGCACCTGGGCCTCTCGTTCGACGAGGAGGTCGCGTATGCGAACGTCGAGCGTCTCGTCGCGCACGCCGCGCGCGCGGGGTCGTTCGTCCGCATCGACATGGAGCAGTCGGAGTTCCTCGACGCCACGCTCCGGATCTACGAGCGGCTCCGCGCCGCGGGGCACGACAGTGTCGGAACGGTGCTTCAGACCTACCTCTACCGCACCCCCGACGACCTTGCTCGGCTCCTCCCGCTCGGTCCGAACCTCCGCATCGTCAAGGGCGCCTACCTCGAGCCCGCGGAGATCGCCTATCCGGAGAAGAAGGACGTCGACCGCGCCTACATGGAGATCGTCGAGAGCGGCCTGCGCGGAGGCGCGTACATCGCCGTCGCGACGCACGACGAGGCGATCATCAGACAGGTGCATGCATTCGCCGAGCGCGAGAGCATCGGGCGCGACCGATTCGAGTT
>JBOHBA010000041.1:0-4774 GCA_050698095.1 Gaiellaceae bacterium | reverse complement strand
TCTAGATGAAGGTCGGTCTCGTCTGCTCGGTGTGGTTCCCGGTCCCTCCGGAGGCATATGGCGGGACCGAGCGGGTCGTCGCGCTGCTTGCGGACGGCCTCGTCGACGCCGGCCATGACGTCACCCTGTTCGCATCGGGTGACTCGCAGACCCGCGCGCGGCTCGAGTCGGTCTTCCATGTGGCGCCGAGCGAGTGGATCGGGCACACGTACTGGGAGATGCAGCACGCGCTGCACGCCTTCCGCAAGGCCCGCGAGTTCGATGTCATCCACGACCACACCGGGATGCTCGGCCTCGCGTTCGGCGGCTTGACCGACGTGCCTTTCTGCCACACGGTGCACGGGCCGCTCGACGGACAGCCGGGACGGATGTACGAGCAGATCCTCGAGCTCTCTTCGCGGGCCAAGCTCATATCGATCTCGATGAACCAGCGCAAGCCGAAGCCGGAGCTCCCGTGGGTGGCGAACTGCCCGAACGCTCTCGACCTCTCGATGTATCCCTTCCGTCGCAAGTCTGGCGGCGACTACCTCGTCTTTCTCGGCCGCATGAGCCCGGACAAGGGGGCTCACCGCGCGCTCGCCGTCGCGCTCGAGACGGGCATCCCGCTGAAGATCGCCGCGAAGTGCCGCGAGCCGCTCGAGATCAGGTACTTCGACGAGTTCATCCGGCCGCACCTCGGCGGCGGCATCGAGTACGTCGGCGAAGTCGGTCACGCGGAAAAGGTGGGGCTGCTCATGGGCGCTCGCGCGCTCATCTCGCCGATCGACTGGGAGGAGCCCTTCGGTCTGATGATGATCGAGGCCATGGCGTGCGGAACTCCGGTGATCTCGACGCGGCGAGGCGCGGTGGCGGAGATCGTCGATCACGGGCGGACGGGAGTCATCGTCGACAACTACCGCGACATGGAGGATCCCGCCGTTCTCGAGCTTGCCGACTCGCTCGATCCGGCCGTCATCCGCCGGGAGGTCGAGGAGCGGTTCTCGCCGGAGCACATGGTGGCGAACTACGTCGCAGCGTACGAGGCGACGGTCGACGCTTCGTCGTCGTAGGGCGACGTATATGTCGCCCCTACGGTCCCGATACGACCGCGAGATTGTCCGGCTCGCGCTCCCCGCGCTGGGCGCGCTCGCGGCGGAGCCGCTCTACCTCCTGGTCGACACCGCGATCGTCGGTCATCTCGGACGATCCCAGCTCGCGGCGCTCGGCATCGCCTTCACGATCCTCGGCGGGCTCTTCGCCGTCTTCAACTTCCTCCAGTACGGGACGACGGCGCAGGTCGCGCGGGCAGGCGGTGCGGGGGAGAGCGAGGTTGCGCGAAGGCTCGGCGCTCAGGCCGTATGGCTGTCGCTCGGGTTCGGCATAGCCGTGTCCGTCCTCGTCGCGGTGCTCGCGGCGCCGCTCGTCTCGCTCATGGGCGGCGAGGGAGAGGCGGCCGACCACGCGGTCACCTACCTACGGATCGCTGCGGTCGGGTTCCCGGCCGCGTTCCTCGCGCTCGGCGGGCAGGGCTACCTGCGAGGCGTCGCCGACCTGCGGACGCCGCTCGCGATCCTCATCGGGGGGAACGTCGCCAATCTCGTGCTCGAGGTGCTCTTCGTCTACGGCTTCGGCTGGGGCATCGAGGGATCGGCCTGGGGAACCGCGATCGCGCAGCTCGGCATGGGCGTGGCTTTCATCGTCGTGATCGTCCGGCAGCTGCAACCGGGGGAGGCGCGCGTGCGGCTACAGCTCGCACGCCGTGTGCTCTCGCTGGGAAAGTGGATCTTTCTCCGCACGACTGCGCTGATGGGCTCGTTCGTGCTTGCCGGGGCGGTTGCGACGAGGTTCGGAGAGGCGTCGATCGCGGCGCACCAGGTCGCGTTCCAGCTCTGGATCTTCCTCGCGCTCGTCCTCGACTCGGTCGCGATCGCAGGTCAGATCATCGTCGGGCGCGAGCTCGGAGGCGGCCGTCGCGACGAGGCCTACGGCGCCGGAGAGCGGATGATCTGGCTGTCGGTGGCCCTCGGCGGCGGATTCGCCGCGCTCATGCTCACGCTCTCGAGCGTGCTGCCCAAGGCGTTCACCGGCGACGCGGCCGTTCTCGACGAAGCGGCGCTCCTGTGGCCGCTGTTCGCCCTGATGCAGCCCTTGAATGGCGCGGTCTTCGCGCTCGACGGCATCCTCATCGGAGCGGGCGACGGCCCGTTTCTTGCAGCCTCGATGGTCGTGGCGTTCGTCGCCTGTGCGGGAGTCCTCGTCGCCTCGTTCGCCGGTGACTGGGGGATCCGCGGCGTCTGGGCGGCGCTCGTCGTCCTCATTCTCGTGCGGCTGACGCTTATGACCGCCCGGTTCCGCCGCGGTCGGTGGCTCGTCACCGGGTGGGCGTAACCTGCTCGCGTGAACGTCCTCGGCGGCGACCTCGAGCCCTGTGCCTTCGACCCGGTGACTGGGTACTTCCGCGACGGTTATTGCCGGACCGAGGGCGTCGATCCTGGCTTCCATACGGTGTGCGCGGTCATGACCGAGGAGTTCCTCGAGTTCTCGGTGTCGCGCGGAAACGATCTCGTGACGCCCCAGCCGCAGTGGCTGTTTCCCGGGCTAGCGCCGGGCGACCGCTGGTGCGTCGTCGCTGCTCGCTGGCAGGAGGCGCTCGAGGCGGGCTTCGCTCCTCCGGTCGTGCTCGAGGCGACGCATGCCTCGGCCCTCGAGTTCGTCGCGCTCGCCGACCTCGAGGCGCACGCGCTTCCGGAGTGAGCGAGGATCGGTGTGGACTCGCTACGAAAACGGGCTGAGTGACGGCAGGTGTGAAGGAGCTCCTCTATCTGGCGCTGGAGACCGATGACTACCGACGGCGCCGGGACGTCCGTTATCGGGTAGGTCGCAGGCTTGGCAGTCGCGGGGCCGCGTTGGCAGTGTGTATTGCCGCGGGCTTTCCTCTCGCGGTCCTTCTCGACTGGCGTGATAGCCGAGCCTCTCACCTGGAGTGGAGAGCTGCTCTCGGGTTCGCAGCACTTTGGCTAGTCGCGGTGACGGTGCTCTACGCCTGGTGCATCTATCAGCGACAAGCCTGGTCGGAGCTAGGGCGTGCGTACCGCTTCCGGCGTCCATCGGTCGACGACGCACCGCAGGTCATAGCCGCGAAGAACACGTTGCTTGACGGGGAGTCCACCGTGGAGCAGAGGCAGAACGCGATCGGCGTTCTGGAAGTGCATGGCGCGTGCACACCCAACCGTCCGAGCATTCTCCGCGAGGTGCTCACGTTCCTTTGCGCGCTCGGCGTTGTGATGGCCGGGCTGATCTTGCTCGTGTTGCTGTTCTAGCTCCCGTCGCTAAGGCCGCGCAGTCGCTGCGTTCGCTTCCCGCCGCTTCCGCCAGTAGCGCTCGATCCCCCGGTAGTGGTGCCAGTACGGCGCGGCGCGGTCGTATTCGTCCGCGAGATTCGCGTCGGTCTGCGAGACGTCGTGGCGGGCGGCTGCCACGAAGGTCGGCTCGTCCATGCCGTCTTTGATCCACCGCGTCCATCTGGCCAGGGTCTCTCGCAGTCCTGTGAGATGCGCCTCGACGTCCTCGAATGTCCCGAAATGGATGAGCGCAAGGCGATCGGGAGCACGGCGCTCGATATCGAGAATCGTCTGCTCCCAGGCCTCGAGATCGAACTCCGGGGGAGGGCACGGCGGCATGACGAACGCGCCGCCGCCGATGCGAACGCCTGCGGCGTCGCCCGCGTAGAGCGTGCCCTGGGAATCGAGGTACGAGACATGGTGCGAGGCATGCCCGGGGCTCGGGAAGCACTCGAGCCCCACGACGCGATCGCCCACCACATGAACGTTTGCTGCCGGGATCGGAGCAAGCTCGCCCCACAAGGCGTCGAAGCTCATCCCGTAGAGACGGCGCGCGCTTGCCTCGAGCTTCGCCGGGTCTATCAGGTGCGGCGCGCCGATCGCGGAGACGTGAACCTGAAGCCATGGGTGCTGGCGAACGAGCACGCCCGCAGCTCCCGCGTGGTCGAGGTGGATGTGGGAGAGAAGAAGATGGCGAATCTCGGTCAGGTCGAGCCCGCGCTCGGCTAGCCCTGCCTTGAGGTGCGGAACGCACGTCGTCGGGCCACAGTCGAAGAGCGCGGGGCCGTCCTCCGTCTGGAGGAGGTAGGAGGCGATAATCCCGGGTCGTTCGTGGTAGAGGTCGATTGGCTCGATCGTCACGCGGACAGCGCCTGCTCGAGGTCGGCGACCAGGTCGTTCGCCGACTCGATTCCGACCGAGAGCCGAATGAGTGTCGGTGGCACGGCAAACGGCGCATCCGCCGTCGACGCATGTGTCATCCGAGCCGGATGCTCGATGAGACTCTCGACGCCACCGAGGCTTTCGGCCAGCTTCCAGATCTTCGTACGGGCGACGAGGTCGACCGCTTCCTGCTCATCGGAGAGGAGGAAGGACACCATCCCTCCGAAGTTGCGCATCTGACGCGCTGCGATCGCATGTCCCGGATGGTTCGGCAACCCGGGATAGAGAACGCGCTCCACACGCGGATGCCGCTCGAGAAAGCTCGCGACCACCGCGGCGTTTTGACAGTGCCGGTCCATGCGGACTGCGAGCGTCTTCGCCCCGCGGAGCACCAGCCAGCAGTCGAACGGGCCTGGTATTGCGCCGAGCGACTTCTGCAGGAATGCGAGCTGCTCCGAGATCCCGTCGTCGTTCGTCGCGACGAAGCCGCCGACCACGTCGGAGTGGCCGCCGATGTACTTCGTCGTCGAGTGAAGAGACAGGTCGGCGCCGAGCGCGAGCGGCTGCTGGAG
>JBOHBA010000040.1:0-2721 GCA_050698095.1 Gaiellaceae bacterium | reverse complement strand
GGTGCCGACCGATCCGGGCGCGATGCGACGCGCGTAGACCCCCAGCCGGATGTGCTCCCAACCCACATCAGGCCTCAGGCCTCCGGCTCGACCCGCGTGATCTCGAGCAGGTAGGCGACCATGACGTCCTCGTCGGCAACCTCGATGTGGTACGCGTCGGAGAGCTGCTCGACCCGCTCGATCTGCGCGCGATTCTCCTCGAACACCGGCTCGAAGGGGAAGAAGCTGTAGTCGACGACGCGCGCGGCAAACCCATGCTCGGCGAGCAGGGCCTCGGTCTGAGCCTGGCCGATGATCGAGAGCTGCATGAGGTACGCGGTGCCGCCGACAGCGAGCATGCTCGGCAGCAGCCGGATGAAGTGGTCGATGAGATTGCGGCCCCAGTAGTCGAGCGGGCGGTGACCGGTCGGCGCGGCGTAGGGATCGACCGGCATCTGGTACAGGCTCGCGACGACGAGGTCGAAGCGTTCGCGCGGCTCCCAGTGGTAGAAGTTGACCGCGTCGCCGGTGACGCGCTCGTCGACGCCGTTTCGAAAGGCGTTTGCGAGCGTGTTCGCGACCGCGTTCCGGTCGATGTCGATGGCATGCACCCGCTCCGCGCCGTTGAGCGCGAGCTGGACAGCGAGAATGCCGCAGCCGCAGCCGACGTCGATGCACGTGAGATCCTTCCCGACTCCGCTCGTGAAGAGGGATTTCCACACGAGGTAGCTCCCGGTTGTGGGCACGAACACGCCCTCCTCGACCGCGAGGTCCGGGAACGGAAGCGGGTAGAGAGCGCGACCGCGGTCGTCGCGCCACGCATCGGCCGCGGCTCGATCCGGCTCGGAGAGCAGACTCTCGTCGACGAGCGGCCGCCGGCGCCCGGGCTTCGTCTCTGCGAGCTCCGTGACGAGCGCGCTGACGTGCGCGGGCGTCACGCCGCAGCAGCCGCCGACGATCTGAGCCCCTTCCTCGCGCCACTCACGCGCGAGCGCCGCGTACTCAGCCGGCCCCACGCGCTCGTCGAAGCGCCACTCACGGCCTCCGTAGTCACCCAGGTTCGGATAGACACCGAGGGGAAGCGCAGTGAAGTCTCGAAGCCAGGAGAGCATTCCCGGAACGTGCTCCACGGGGAGGCAGTTCATGAGGAGAGCTCCGACGCCCATCTCCTCGAACCGGCGAGCCGCTCGTCCGAAGAGGTCGCCCTCGGGCGGGCCCCAGTGCTGCCCCTGGACGCCGCAAACCCCATGCCGGCACCGGCGAAACGACAGCCACACCGGCAGTCCGGTCTCGAGCAGAAGCTCGACCGTCTCGAAGGTCTGGGGGTCGCGGATCAGCGTCATCGTCTCCATCAAGATCAGGTCGGGCGAGTCGTCGGCGAGCGTTCGAAGCAGGAGGTCGAGCGTCTCTCGACGCGCTGGCGAGTTGGCTTCCTCGGAGATCGCGAACGCAACCGCGCACTCGCCGGCTCGAGCTGCCTCGTCGATCGCCTGGCGTGCGAGCCTCACCCCCATCCGAGCGATGTCCATCCAGTGCTGGGCCTCGGCGAGCCGGGATGCGCCGCCGGGACCGATCTCGGGCGCCGAGAGAATCGACCAGGTGTCCGTCGAGATCACGTGGCAGCCCGTCTCGGCGTAGCTCCGGTGAACCTCGAGCACCGCGCGAGGCGCGCGGTAGAGCGCCCACGTCCCCCAGAGATCGCCCTCGTCGCTCGCCGAGCGGTGGCGCTGGAGCTCGGTCGCGACGCCTCCATCGAGAACGACGCAGCGGTCGTCGGCGATCATCCGCTCGAGGAGCTCGTATGCCGGGGAGGTACGGCGAGCGGTCGGAGGCGGGCTCGTCATGGCGCGGGCAGCGTAGTCGGGCTCACGCGGGGAGTCGGGCGAGCATCGAAGCTGGGGCGCCAGGATTCGAACCTGGGATCCCGGGACCAAAACCCGGTGCCTTACCACTTGGCCACGCCCCAGAGCAGGCTCATCTTGCCACTGACGGCGATCACTCCGTCACACGGGCCGCCCGAGCCACGTCTCACCGGCTCGGCTCAGCTCCGCTCGGGCACGCTCGGCGTCGGCGACACGCTCGAACAGGCCATAGACGGCCGGGCCGGCGCCCGAGACGTCCGCCCGGAAGGCGCCGAGCTCCACGAGCTGCTCGGCGAGGGGCGAAAACACGAGGTCGTTTCTCGGCAGATGAGCAAGATCGCATGGCTGCTCGACTCGCGCGAGCGCGTCGAGCAGTGCAGCGCTGCGGTCGTCGAAGCCGGCTGCGCCGCCCCGCGCGTCGAAGTCGCGGTACACATCTCCGGTGGACTCCTTCGTCGCTCCTTCCGGTAGCACGAGGAGCACGACGTAGTCAGTCGGTAGCTCGATTCGTTCGAGCTCGGTGCCGTCACCCGTCGCGAGCTGCGTGCCGTCCGCGAGGAAGAACGGCACGTCCGCGCCGAGCTCCGCTGCGATCGCATGCAGCTCTTCCCGATTGGGTGGCTCCGCCAGCTCAGAGCTGGCGAGAACGAGTGCGGCCGCGGCATCGGAGCTGGCGCCGCCGAGCCCGGCAGCCACGGGAATCCGCTTCTCGATGCGTACGCGCCACCGCGGATCCACTCCGGCGGCGTCCGCGAGAGCGACGAGCGCGCCTCGCACGAGCGTGTCGTCCTCGAAGCCCTCGACCGCAAGCGCGTCCGCGGGCTCGAGCTCGATGTCATCGGCGAGGTCGATCCGCTGGAGCACGGTCACGAGCTCGTGC
>JBOHBA010000039.1:0-3208 GCA_050698095.1 Gaiellaceae bacterium | reverse complement strand
CCTCGGGATTTCACCCTCCGCCGCCGATGCCACCATGCGGTCGCGTTGGCTTGCTCGGGACGACTTCAACGAGATTGGCGCACAATCGGCGCGATCTTGTTGCGGCCTCGGTCAGGCTGGGCGCCAGCCGAGCTCGCCCGAGATCGCCGCGGCGCGCTCGAGGAGGAACGGCACGGCGCGTTCCACCGCAGAGGCGTCGAACCGCTCGCTCGGGCCCTGCAGGGCGACGATGGCCTCGAGCTCGCCGCGCGCGGAGCGGATCGGCGCCGCGATCGCGGTCAATCCCGGCTCGCGCTCTCCCGCCGCCTCCGCGTAGCCCCGCTCCCGAACGGTCCCAATCTCGAGTGCAAGCCGCTTCGTGTCGGTGATCGTGCGCGGTGTATACGTCCGAAACGGCCCGACCGGGAGCTCGCGGCCGGAGAACGCCAACATCACCTTCCCCGCTGAGGTCGCATGCGCGATCGACGGGCGACCGAGTCGCGAGACGGGCTGGATCTGATGCGCGCCGGGAACGAAGTCGACGGTGATCGCGTCCTCGTCGCCCGGCACGGACAGGGTCGCCGTCTCACCGGTGGCCTCGACGAGCGCGATGAGATGCGGTCGCGCGACGTCGCGGATGTCCAGTCGCTCGAGGACGGCGTTCGCGAGGTGGACGAGGCGGATGCCCAGGCGGTACCGGCCCGAGCTCGGCACCCGCTCCACGAGTCCGGACGCGGCGAGCGTGCCCAACTGACGCGATACGGTGCTCGGCGTCATGCCCGTACGCCGCGCGACTTCGTTGGTGCCGAGCTCGCCCGTTTCGGCGAGGGTGTCGAGGACCGCGATCGCTCGCTCGGCGGCGCCGATTCGGCGGGTGGAGGGTTGACGAGTGCGCGACATCGGTGTAGGTTCGTTGCGGATTCTGGCACAGCGTTGCTAATGGTGCAATTCAGTCCAATGAGAGTGTGCGAGCACTGCGGCCGCGAAGCGGACGCCTTCAGGGGTCTTCGCGCGAGCGGAATCCGCGCTTCAGCGGATTCCGGTCTTGCGCACGGTTGAGCGATGTCCTTTCTGCTCTCCTGCCCCTTCTGCGGCCCGCGGCCGGTTGACGAGTACGCGTACTTCGGCGAGGTCACGAAGCGCCCTGCCGGCTCGCCGACATTGCGTGAGCTGACCGACTACGTGTACTTCCGCGACAACGTCGCGGGCGTGCAGCGAGAGTGGTGGCAGCACCGGACGGGGTGCGGCGAGTGGTTCCTCGCCGAGCGGGACACGCGCACGAACGAGGTGCATGCCGTTTCCGTGCCGGAAACGGCTAGGAGAACCACGTGAGGCTCGATCCGCGGCCAGGCGAACGAATCGACCGTTCGAGGCCGGTCTCGTTCTCGTTCGCCGGCTCGATCGTCACCGGGTTCGAGGGCGACACGCTCGGCTCCGCAGCATTCGCGGCGGGGAAGCGCGTCTTCTCGCGCTCGTTCAAGTACCACCGGCCGCGAGGGCTCCTCTGCTGCTCCGGGCACTGCCCGAACTGCCTCATGACCGTCGACGGCGTGCCGAACGTGCGGGTGTGCGCCGAGCCGATTCGGCAGGCCGCCGTCGTCGAGGCCCAGAACGTTCGTGGCTCGCTCGACTTCGACCTCATGTCCGTGACGGACAAGATCGGCGGCCCGTTCACGCCGGTCGGCTTCTACTACCGCACGTTCATCCGCCCGCGAGCGCTCTGGCCGGTGTACGAGAAGTTCCTCCGCAGCGCGGCCGGGCTCGGCAAGCTCGACGAGCACGCGGGGCACTCGCGACGGTACGACACCGAGCACCGCAAGGCGCGCGTTTTGGTCGTCGGAGGAGGCTCCGCCGGCCAGGCCGCCGCGCTGGCGGCGGCGGCCGGGGGTCCGGGCGTCATCCTCGTCGACGAGGACGCGCGGCATCGCGACCTTCGGCTCGACGGGGTCGAGGTGCTCGCTCCGGCACGCGCGCTCGGGATCTGGGAGGGCGGCCTCGTTCCCGTCGATGCGGACACCGTGCTCTACCGCTTTCGTGCCGAGCGCATCGTCGTCGCGACCGGCGCCACCGAGCAGCCGCTCGTCTTCCCCGGCAACGATCTCGTCGGCGTGATGCTGCCAGACGGCATTCGCCGTCTGGTTAGAGACTTCGCCGTCAAGCCTGGCGACAGGGCAGTCGTGGTCGCCGCAGACGATGACGCCCTCATGATCGCGGACGATCTCGTCGAAGCGGGTATCGAGGTTGCGAGCGTCCTCGACCTCCGTGAGCTTCGGCCTCGCGAATTGGTTGCGGAGGGAAGGAAGGGACGCGTTCGGCGCCTTCTAGTCGATGGCGAAGCCATCGACTGCGACCTGCTCGTCGCATCGGGTGGACGGCAGCCCGCGTACTCGCTGCTCGCGCAGGCCGGCGCACGCGTCGAGTTCGACGATGCGCTCGGCGTGTTCGTCCCGTCGGAGCTGCCGCCCGGAGTCGAAGCGGTTGGAGCAGTCACGGGCGAGGGCTGTGCTTCTAGCGCTTTGCCGGCGTATGCCGGCAAGGGAAAGTGCTTCGTCTGTATCTGCGAGGACGTGACCACGAAGGACATGAAGCGCGCGATCGACGAGGGCTTCGACTCGATCGAGCTCGCCAAGCGCTACACGACGACGACGATGGGGCCGTGCCAGGGGAAGCTCTGCCACCTCCCGAGCATCCGGCTGTACGCCCAGGAGAACCGGATGTACGAGGCGGCGATCGGGACGACGACCGCTCGCCCTCCCTGGTCGCCGGTCGAGCTGGGCTTGCTCGCGGGCCGCGAGCTCACGCCGACGCGGCGCACGTCGATGCACTGGAGACATGAGGAGGCGGGGGCGACGATCCAGTGGGCCGGCCCGTGGAAGCGCCCGTATGCATACGGCGAGAACCCGGAGGACGAGGTGCGCGCCGTCCACGAGTCGCTCGGCGTGATCGATGTCTCTACGCTCGGGAAGCTCTTCGTCGAGGGGCCGGAGGCGGTCGCGCTGCTCGAGCGGCTCTATCCGAATCGCTTCGGCGACATGAAGCCTGGCCGCATCCGCTACGGCGTCCTCACCTCCGACGGCGGCCGGATCATGGACGACGGCACGATCGCGCGTCTTGCCGACGACCTCTACTACGTCACGACGACGTCGACCGGCGCCGATGCCGTGACGGCGTGGTTCGAATGGTGGAACGCCGTCTGGGGCTACGACGCCGAGATCGTCAATGTCACCGG
>JBOHBA010000038.1:0-3956 GCA_050698095.1 Gaiellaceae bacterium | reverse complement strand
GTCTTCAGGCGCTCGTCCATCCGCACGTAGCCGCGGTCTATCTGGAGGATGTTCCCGATCGTAGACGTACCGTCAGCGCACAGAGCTGCGATGAGCATGTCCATCCCGGCGCGGATGTCGGGGCTCTCGAGCCGTTCGCCGTAGAGCGTCGCCGGTCCCGTGACGACGACGCGATGGGGATCGCAGAGGATGATCCGCGCTCCCATTGACACGAGCTTGTCCACGAAGAAGAGTCGGCTCTCGAACATCTTCTCGAAGATGAGGATCGTTCCCTGCGCCTGCGTGGCCAGGGTCACGGCGATCGAGGTGAGATCGGCGGGAAAGGCGGGCCAGGCGCCGCTCTCGATCTTGGGTATCTGGCCGCCGAAGTCGTCCTCGACGAGCAGGCTCTGGCCGGACGCGACCCGGACGCTCGAGTCCGAGACGTCGAGCTCGACTCCGAGCTTGCGAAACGCCGGAACGATCGAGATGAGATCGTCCGGCTCGACGTCCGTGACGACGATCTCTCCTCCGGTAGCGGCGGCAAGCCCGACGAAGCTCGCGACCTCGATGTGGTCGGGGCCGATGCGGTACTCCCCGCCCCGAAGCTCCCGCGTCCCGTGAATGTGGAGGACGTTGGAGCCGATCCCCTCGATCTCCGCGCCGAGCGAGACGAGGAAGCGGCAGAGATCCTGGATGTGCGGCTCGCAGGCGGCATTCCCGAGCACGGTCTCGCCCTCGGCAAGGACTGCTGCCATGATCGCGTTCTCCGTCCCCATGACCGACGCCTCGTCGAGATACATGCGCGTCCCGGAGAGCCCGTCTGTCGAGAGCTCGTAGACCCCGTCGATCTCGAAGTCGGCTCCCAGGGCCGCGAACGCATGGACGTGCGTGTCGAGGCGGCGGCGCCCTATGACGTCGCCACCGGGCGGCGGGACGCTCACCCGGCCGAAGCGGGCAAGCAGCGGGCCCGCGAGCAGGAACGAGGCTCGGATCTCACGCGCGAGCACGGGATCGAGATCGGTCTTCGACACACCCGCGGGATCGATCCGCACCTCGTTCGGCCCCGTCCACTCGACGTCCGCCCCGAGGTCCGCGAGAAGCTCGACCATCGTCTCGACGTCGCGGATGCGCGGGACGTTCGAGAGTCGCACCTCGTCGCCTGCGAGCACGGATGCGGCGAGGATCGGGAGCGCGCCGTTCTTGTTCCCCGAGGCACGGACCGTCCCCGAGAGCGGACGGCCTCCCTCGATGACGAAGGACTGCATCGCGCGGGCAATGGTACTCGCGGTCTTCACTCCCCCACTCCGCGCGTCACTCCGGGGAGATGCTCGATCTCCAGCTTCCGCACCTCGCCTCCGGGCTCGAATCCGAGAACCTGCGCATAGAACGAGAGCTCTGCCTCGAGCGAGTCGATGATGTTCTCGGCCTTGCGGAACCCGTGTCCTTCGCCCTCGTAGAGCAGATATGCGTGCGGGACACCGCGCTCGCGCAGCGCAGCGACGATCAGCTCGGCCTGCGAGGGCGGCACGACCTTGTCATCGGCGCCTTGGAGAACGAGCATCGGCGTCGAGATCTCCTCGACGAAGTGAATCGGGCTGCGCGCGCGGTAGAGGTCGGCGCGCTCGGGGTACGGCCCGATGAGCGTGTGCTCGTACCGGAGCTCGAACTTGTGCGTCTCTCCTCCCCCGAACTGCTCGAGGTCGGCGATGCCGAAATACGTCGCGCCGGCGGCGAACTCATCGGTGAACGTCAGCGCGCAGATCGTCGTGTAGCCACCGGCGCTACCACCCGTGATGAGCAGCCGGTCGGGATCAGCCTCGCCCTGGGAGACGAGGTAGCGCGCCGCGTTCACGCAGTCCTGGAGGTCGACCACGCCCCACTCGCCGTTCAGGCGCTCGCGGTACGCACGGCCGTAGCCGGTCGAGCCCCCGTAGTTGACGTCGACGACCGCGAAGCCCCGCGAGGTCCAGAACTGCGTGTCGAGACTGAAGATCGCCTCCGTGTTCCCCGTCGGCCCGCCGTGGCTCATGACGAGCAGCGGGGGGCGCTCACCTTCGGGCGGCTCGACCTCGGGGTTCGCCGGGTGGTAGACGAGCGCGTGCGCGGTCAGGCCGCGCTCGGTGGGGAACTCGATCGCGTGCGGTATGGAGAAGTACTCGCGTTCCACCGGGATGCGAACGCTCGTCTGGAGCACCTCATGTGCTCCTGTCGAAAGATCGATGCGGCGAACCTGGTTGGGGATCGACGCCGCTCCGGCGACGAGAACGACGCTCGAGCCCTCCGCGCACACGTTCGGCGATCCCCACGCGTCGAGCTCGATCTCGACGGGCTCGAGCGTGCCGGCCTCGGGATCGAGGATCGCGAAGCGGGTCAGCCCTCCCGAGTCGTACCCGCAGAAGATCCGCCCGTCGTCCAGGAACGTGAACGAACGAGTCCCGAACGTCCAGGCCGGGTAGCCGAACTCCGCTTCCGCCTCGTACAGAACGGAACGCTCTTCTGCGCGGATGCGCTCGAGGTTCCACCAGCCGCTTCGGTCGCTTGCGAAGACGAGGTCTCCGGACGGGCTCCATTCCGGTTGCCAGATCGACTCGACGCCGTCCGCGCCAGCGACGTGTGCGACCTCGGTGAGCTCGCCGGTCTCGGCCAGGTCCGCGACGAAGAGCTCGCACCCGTCCCACGGCATCCACGGCAGGTTCCACGCGAGGAAGCAGAGCCGCGTTCCATCCGGGGAGATCCGAGGGGCGGAATAGAAATCGCGGCCGCCCGCGACGATCCGCGGCTCGGACGAGCCGTCGGTCGGGACGGCGACCAGCTCGTTTACGACGTCGATGGAGCGATCGCTCTCGGCATGCCGCTCGCGAACGCCGATCCAGAGTCTCCCGTCGGGCGTCACGCGTCCGTCCGCGTAGCGCTGCCGCTTGTCGCCGACGGCCGGCGTGATCGCGACCGGCTCCATTCCGGGCTCGACGCGGTACAGCCGCTGGTCGTCGAAGTCGCTCACGTACGCCGTCCCGCGGTGGATGCAGTACGCGCCTCCGCCGTACTCGTGGACGGCCGTGCGGACGTTGAAGCCGCTCGGGACGACGTCGACCGGGTCTCGCGCGGGATCTTTCCGGACGAGAACGACGCGTCCGTCCTCGGCGGGACGGCCCTCGAGCCACCAGACGATCCCGTTCTCGAGCCACGGAGCCGAAAGCCGAGAGCCTGCCCGAGCCACCATCTCCGCGCTGATCGGCGACGACCACGTTCCGTACGGCGCGATCGTCCGCTGTCTGAGTTGAGAGTCCAAGTGCGGCGGCTATCGTACTCGCCCGTGCGGCCGAGCCGAGAGCAAGCGTGGGAGACGCTCACGCGGTACACGAAGAGCGAATCGCTGCTCCGGCACGCGCTCGCGGTCGAGGCGTCGGTCGGGTTCTACGCGCGTCACTACGGCGGGGACGAGGAGCTCTGGCGGTGCGTCGCGCTCCTCCACGATTTCGACTACGAGATCCACCCCACGCTCGACAAGCATCCGCAGGACGGCGCGCCCATCCTCCGCGAGGAGGGGTATCCCGAGGAGCTCATCGAGGCCGTGCTCTCGCATGCCGAGCACCTGGCGATGCCGCGCGACACCGCGTTGAAGCGGGCGCTCTTCGCGTGCGACGAGCTCTCGGGTTTCGTGCATGCATGCGGTCTCCTGCGCCCGACCGGAATCGACCGCCTCGAGCCGAAGTCGGTCAAGAAGAAGCTCAAGCAGCCGTCGTTCGCAGCGGGCGTCCATCGCGACGAGGTGTACGCGGGCGCCGAGCTCCTCGGCCTGGAGCTCGACGAGCACATCGCGAACGTCGTCGCCGCTATGCAGCCGATCGCGTCGGAGCTCGGCCTGCGTACCGCCTCGAGCTCCACTGAGGAGTAACGCGCGAGGAACGAAAATCGTCCCCGCCCTGGAGCGCGAGGATCGGCGCGGCGACCTCTCCCTCGCGCTGGAGTTGCCC
>JBOHBA010000037.1:0-2377 GCA_050698095.1 Gaiellaceae bacterium | reverse complement strand
CCCGTGAGGTCGCAGGGTTGCTTCTCGAAGTGGATGTTGCTCAACGTGGGCTGGCCCGCCTGCACGATGGACAGGAACACGAACTTACAACTGGCCTGAATCTGAGCCTTCATGGTGCCGTGGTAGCGAGGCGGCTCGCGCCCGGACTCGTCCTGCCGGAAGGTGCCGGAGAAGGTGGGCCCGTAGTGGGGATCGTCCGTGATCGTGCCCTTGAACGTCTGGATCCAAGCGCGGTTGTTCGGGCCCCCCGTCCATGTGATCACCCGCCCGGTTTGTGCGAGCGTGAGGGTCGTTCCGGGTGTCGTCCAGCGTCCGCTCAGTTTGTAGGACGACGAGACACCGGCACCGGATGCCGCGGCAACGCCGGCGGCGACCAGAACAGCGACGAGGGCGACGATGAGCCTGTCAGGCCGCTTGCGCGCACGGGCTCCATCCCAGGTTCATCGACCGTGCCACGCGCTTCCTTTACCGCTGACGCTGCTAGCGGGACATCGCGCGCTCGACCGCTTCGAGCTCCTCGGGCGAGAGCGCGACCGACGACCGTCCGCGGTCGAGGTCCTTGACGTAGATGCGGGCGTAGTCCCGGCCCTGAATCGCCGTCACGACGCTGCCGGTGCGGTTCGCGTCGAGCAGCGCGAGTGAGGCCGACTGCTGTCCGCCCGTGCCCTCGTAGGCGTCGTACCGGACGACCGCAGTGTTCGTCACAGATCCGTCGACGCGCCGGTCGACTCGCGAGAGCCCCGCCGCCACCTCGTCGACGGCGCGATAGAGGTCGTCGATGCGGCCCTGCAGGGAGACGGCGAAGTCGAGGAGGTCCCGCCGGTCGCTGCCGAGCACGACCGACTGCGTGGCCCGGGTCGCCGACATCCGGCGCCAGAGGACGAGCGCAAGAGCGAGGGCCAGCGCCGCCGCCGCCGAGGCCGCAATCGCCACCGCAAGTGAGAGGGTCACAACGTGAAGATGACCGGATACTCGGCCGTGTTGTTGGCCGTGTTCGTTTCACCCGCCACCGGGTCGACATCGACCTTCACGGCGATCTGCTCTCCGAATTGAACAAGCGCTCCAACTTTGAGGACAACAGTCTTCGTCTCACCCGGATCGATGATCGGGATGACCGCCGTCTTGACGATCGGCTCTGGCGTCTTCGGGATCGTGAGTGTGATCTTGATGCGAACTTCCTGGCTTTCTCCCGTGTCCTCCACTCCGATCTCGAACGAGAGCTCGTCCGTGACGACGATCGTCGTCTCGGTTGTCGGCAAGAGCTCGATTCGTGTGATGGTCCCATCCGGAGTGGGCACCACACCGTTCGGCAGTGCGTTCACGTACTTGATTCCGCTCCCGTGGAGCCCGGTCGGCGTACCGCCCGTCGATGCGCGTTGGATCCGCTGCCAGATAGCCGCGAGCGAGCTCGCGCTCACGAGGTCGTCCGACGTGACGAAGTCCGAGGGCGGAACGGGGAGCCCCTCGATTCCCTCGTCCTCGAGCACGGCGTTCGCACGCGCCTGGAACGAGTCCGTCCAGATCACATCACCCGCAAGCAGCCGCTGGGTCTGTGCGAGAAGATTCTCACCGGCGACGCTCGCCTCCGTCTCGTCCGTCGTCTGCTTGAACGTCGTCCGGAGTCCCTTCAGCCCGTTGACTCGGTACTGGAGTGCCTCGACTGCGCCCTCGTTCGGACCGACCATGGGTCCCGGCGGATCGAGACCGTCGGCCTTCTGAACCTGATTCTCCGCCGTCTGGACGTACCCGCCGAGCTTCGCGTCGAGATCCTCCGGATTCAGGCCGGGCGTCGTCAGGAGATCGCTGACGTCCTGGCCGAGCCGGGCGGACGCATTCCCGACCGCCCCGATCTCGCCCAGGTAGCTCGAGTAGCGGTCGCGCTTGGCGTCGGCGGTGCAGCCTTCGACCCAGACGACCAGCAACACGACGATGAGGATCGCGAGCGCGATCAGGGCAATCAGCCGCAGTAGGGGCGTCAGGCTTCCCGGCGAGCGGAACCGAGGGCCGCGGCGGCGGGGCACGCGATCGCGCGGCGGTCCCGGCCCACGCCCTGTGGGCTCCTCCCACGACGGTGGATCTTCCTCGTCGAAGAAGTCGAAATCGAGGATGTCGTCGTCACGCGTGCTCATGGGCCGCCTCGCCACTCTAGATGCTTGATCGGAAAGTGGCGCGCAGTCGGGGGCGGTCACGACCAAGCCGGGCGTCCGCACTCACGCGTCGTGCAGGCTCGCAGCCTGTGCGATGCGCGAGGGTGGCGATCCGGCGCCGCGTCGTGGCCTTCATCCGGCCCGCGCGAATTTCCGATCAAGCATCTGGACGAGGCGCGGGACACACTCCGCTGTGGCGCGCAAGGAGTTCGCCGAGCGGCGGCAAAGAG
>JBOHBA010000036.1:0-4345 GCA_050698095.1 Gaiellaceae bacterium | reverse complement strand
CCGCGGCCCTGGTTACTGTCCCCGCCGTGTGGCAGACCATCACGAGCGAGGCAGCGATCGAGAGCCCGCTCTGGGCCGAGGCGCTGCTCCTGGAGTCCGAACAGGTACGCGAGCCAGTCTTCTCGGCACTTGCGCCGGCAGGGCACGCCGTCGGTCTCGAGACGATCTACGAGGGGTATCTCGTGCACTACGGCCGCTCGCGGCTGTTCTCGCCGCCCGATTGCGACTGCGCGCTGCTCCTTGGCGATTACCTCTACGCGCACGGTCTCGTCCGCGTTGCGGCGACCGGGGACGTCGCGGCGGTCGCCGATCTCGCCGAGCTGATCTCTCTCTGCTCTCAGGCACGGGGGGAGGGACGAGACGGCGATGGCGCCGCGTGGGCGGCGACGGCGGCATCGCTCGGGGTGGGCGACCTCTCGTCGGCCAGGGACGCGCTGAGATTGCGCAACGATGCAAGCTTGCTCGAGGCAAGTGCGCGATCGGCGGCAGGCGACGGGCCGGTCGACCGCGCACTCGCCGCGCACGCCCGGCTTGTCGGTTAGAGTCGGGCCGATGGTCGCCGCATTCGCCCCGTTGCTCGCCGATGCCGCGGAAGAGGGTAAGGACGTCATCCTCTCCATGCTCGTCGTCGGTCTCGTGTTCGTCGGTGCGATTCTCGTGGGCGATCTCTGGAACTGGCGCGGCCGCAAGCGCCACTAGGCCGCGGCGACGTTCCGACCGAGCAGATTCTCCGCCGAGGGAATCCCTGGCTCGAACGGCCACTTTCGGAACGAGCCGGCGAGGGGTATAACCGCACGATGGGGACGTTTCGGGTGCAGATCGACATCGGCGACGTGGAGCGCCGACGTTTGGAGCCGGTCGAGGCGCTCGTCGATACCGGCGCGACCTACACCGTGCTCCCGAGATCGCTTCTCCAGGAGCTGGGCATAGTCCCGCATAGGAGGGCGAGCTTCGTCCTGGCCGATGGGAGACGAGTTGACCGAAGTCTCGGCAGGGCATGGATTCGATTAGGAGCCCAGGAGGAGTACTCCTTGGTTGTCTTCGGTGACGATGCCCTGCTTGGGGCGGTGACGCTCGAGGAGTTCCTGCTCGCCCCCGACCCGGGCGCGCAGCGCCTGGTGCCGGTGTCGGCGCTGATGATGCGAATCGCTGCCTAGACCCAAACGGCCTCGCGTCGCATGATGCAGTCGCGATGCGGCCCGATCTTCCTTCCGGCACCGTCACCTTCCTCTTCACCGACGTCGAGGGCTCGACGCGGCTGTTGCACTCACTCGGCGCGGAGGGCTACGCCGAAGCTCTGGTCGAGCACCGGCGGCTAATTCGTGAAGCATGTGCCGCACACGAAGGTGTCGAGGTGGACACGCAGGGCGACGCTTTCTTCTTCGCCTTTCCGACTGCACCGGGAGCGCTCTCTGCCGCAGGGGAGATGACCGAGGCGCTCGCCTCCGGCCCCATCCAGGTCCGCGTCGGCTTGCACACAGGCACGCCCCTCCTTTCCGAGGAGGGCTACGTCGGAGCCGACGTCCACCGCGCAGCGCGTATTGCAGCGGCGGGTCACGGCGGGCAGGTGCTGGTCTCGGCCTCGACTGCGTCACTCGTCGAGCTCGCGCTCGCTGACCTCGGAGAGCACCGGCTCAAGGACCTGTCTGCGCCCGAGCGCATCTACCAGCTCGGAGATGGCGACTTTCCAGCGCTCAAGTCGCTCTACCGCACCAACCTGCCCGTCCCCGCGACTACCTTCCTGGGGAGGGAGGCGGAGCTCGCCGAGGTGGGAGCGCTGCTCGCCCGCGAGGACGTGCGCCTGCTCACGCTCACGGGGCCGGGCGGCACCGGCAAGACCCGCCTCGCGCTACAAGCTGTTGCGGCAGCAGCCGACGCGTACCCCGACGGCGTCTACTGGGTCCCCCTCGCACCTCTGCGCGACAAGGAACTCGTCCTCGAGGAGGCAGCGCAGGCAGTGGGGGCAAAGGACGGCCTGGCCGAGCATCTCGCCGACAAGCGCCTGCTCCTTCTCCTGGACAACTTCGAGCACCTGGTCGAGGCCGCCCCGCAGCTTGCGGAGCCGCTTGCCGGGTGCCCCAACTTGTGCGTCGTGGTGACGAGCCGCGAGCCGCTCCACGTCTCGGGCGAGCAGGAGTACCCGGTGCCCCCGCTCGCCGAGGAGGACGGGGTCGGCCTCTTCCTGGCGAGGGCACGGGCAGTCAAGCCGACCTTCCAGGCCGACGGCGCCGTAACCGAGATCTGCCGCCGCCTCGACGAGCTCCCCCTCGCGCTCGAGCTCGCCGCCGCCCGGGTCAAGGCGCTCAGCGCAGCCCAGATCCTGGAGCGACTCGAGCAGCGCCTGCCGCTGCTGACCGGCGGCGCCAGGGACCTGCCCGAGCGCCAGCGCACCCTGCGCGCCACCATCGAGTGGAGCCACGACCTCCTCGACACAGACGAGCAGCGTCTCTTCGCGCGGCTCTCGGTCTTCCGGGGCGGCTGCGCGGTCGAGGCTGCAGAGGAGGTGTGCGGCGCCGACCTCGACACCCTCCAGTCGCTCGTCGACAAGAGCCTCCTGCGGCACAACGAGGAGCGCTACTGGATGCTGGAGACGATCCGTGAGTACGCCGTCGAGCGGCTCGAGGAGTCGGGCGAAGCGGAGGAGCTGCGCCGCCGCCACGCCGGGTTCTTCCTTGCGCTCGCCGAGGAGGCGCATCCCGAGGTGCGGCTCGTGGAGTACCGGGGCACCGGCGAAGTGGTCGACGTGCTCGAGCGAGACCACGAGAACTTCCGCGCGGCGCTCGACTTCTTCGCCGCTGCCGGCGAGACTCAGCGGGTCCTCCAGCTCGTAGGGGCGTTGGCCGAGTTCTGGTTCCGAGCCGACTACTGGACCGAGCTCCGGGTGCGGCTGCTGGGAGCGGTTCGGGCCGAGACACGCCCGAGCGAGGCGCGGGCGCGAGCGCTTCTCAGCGCCAGCGACGTCGTCGCGCTCGGCGGCGACCATGAGCAGGCGCTGCGCTTCGCCGAGGAGGCGCTCGCGCTCTACCGCGAGCGCGGCGACCGGCGTGGCGTTGCGGATGCGCTGACCCGGATCGCTGGCGCGGTCGAGGACATGGACGACCTCGTCAGAGCGCGACCGTTTCTCGAGGAAGCCCGCGCGCTGTACCGGGAGGTCGGCGATCAGGACGCGCTCCTTGCGGCGACGCGCATGCTCGCCTGGAATTTCGAGCGGTCCGGCGAACAGGACCGCGCGAACGCGCTCTACGCGGAGAACCTGGAGCGGTCGCGCGCGATCGGCAATCCGCTCATCCTGGCGGCATCGCTCGGCTGGCTGGCGACCATGGCCGCCGAGGAGGGTCGCTTCGACGAGGCGTTCGCCCAGGTGCGTGAGCACCTTCCGATCGCATGTGCGCTGGGCAATTACGAGACCGCGATCGCGCTGATGCGCGTCGCGCGTGTTCTGTGGCCGGCCGGGCGTGCGATCGACGCCGTACGGATGCTGGGTGCCGCCGACGCGATGTTCGAGGAGATGGGGATCACCGACAACTGGGGATTGGCGGAGCTACGCAAGCTGGAGACCGTGATCCGCGACGCTCTCGACGAGACCGAGTTCGAGGCTGCGTGGCAGGACGGCCGCGCTCGCACGCCCGACGAGGCCGTCTCGCTTGCCCTCGGCGAGCTCGAGAGCGATGCGTAGCGACCTGCCCTCCGGCACCGTCACCTTCCTCTTCACGGACGTCGAGGGCTCGACGCGGCTGCTGCACGAGCTCGGCGCTGTCGGCTACGCCGATGCGCTCGCCGAGCACAGGCGGGTGATTCGCGAGGCCTGCTCCACCCACGATGGAGTGGAGGTCGATACGCAGGGCGACGCCTTCTTCTTTGCCTTCCCGACCGCGCCCGGTGCTCTTGCGGCGGCGCGAGAGATGACCGACGCGCTCGCCTCCGGACCGATCCAGGTCCGCGTCGGTTTGCACACAGGCAGGCCGCTGCTGACCGATGAGGGCTACGTCGGCCACGACGTCCACTTCGCCGCTCGGGTCGCTTCCTCTGGGCACGGTGGCCAGGTCGTCCTCTCCCCGTCAACGGCCGAGCTGGTCGAGGCCTCGCTCACAGAGCTGGGCGAGCACCGTTTGAAGGACATTCCCGAGGCTGTTTCCATCTTCCAGCTCGGGGATTCCCACTTTCCGCCGCTCAAGACGATCTCGAACACCAACCTCCCCCACCCGGCGAGCTCCTTCGTTGGCAGAGAGCATGAGCGACAGGAGGTACTCGCGAGGATCGAGGCAGGCGCACGCCTGCTCAGCCTCACCGGCCCGGGTGGCTCGGGGAAGACCCGGCTCGGCATCGAGGTCGCGGCCTCGCTCGT
>JBOHBA010000035.1:0-5764 GCA_050698095.1 Gaiellaceae bacterium | reverse complement strand
CGGGTGTTCAAGAACGGCGACGCGCTGAACGAGGACGTCGCGGTCGCGATGCAACCCCCGCTTCCGGCGGTCGACGCGGACGCCTCTGTGAACGAGGTCTACGAGGGGCTCTCGGGCGGGAGCGGCGCCGTCGTCGTCGCGAGCGGCGGACGCCCGACGGGCATCCTCACGCGCTCCGACCTGCTGGAGTTCCTAGCGGCGCAGCGCTCGAAGGTCGAGTCGTAGGTCGCGCGCAGCGTTCTACGCGGCGCGGCTGGCCACGTCGGAGAGGCTCACCCGGTTACGGCCGGACTGCTTCGCGATCTGAAGAGCCTCTTCGGCACGACGCACGATGTGTTCCCAGCGCGTCACGCCGTCGTCCGGCGGCCAGAATCCCCCAACGCCACAGCTGACGGTGACGCACCCGTGCGGTGACGAGTCGTACGTGAGGCCGGCCGCTTCGACCGCGACACGCGCCCGCTCCGCAGCCTTCTGAGCCCAGTCCGGCGTCGTCTCAGGCAGGAGCAACAGGAGCTGCTCGCCCCCGTAGCGAAACAGCGTGTCGGCATGGCGGATCGTCTGTCCAAGACTTTCGGTGACGCCCTGGAGGACCTCGTCTCCCGCTTGGTGCCCGTGGATGTCGTTGAAGCTCTTGAAGTGGTCGACGTCGAAGAGCGCGACAGCGTAGCTTCGGCCGTAGCGTTCGGCCGCTGCGTGGGCTCGCTCGAGCGCGATCGCCATTCCACGCCGGTTCCCGATGCCGAGCAGCGAGTCCTCCCTGGCGAGCGTGTCGAGGCGTCGTTTGGCCTGCTCGAGCTCCTGAGTGCGCTCGAGTACGGCTTGCTCGAGGAGCGCGCGGTGTCGCTCGACGTCGACGACGTAGGCGCCCAGGAGGTCTGTCTGCGTGACGACCCCCACCAGATATCCGGACTCGTCGACGACGACGAGCCGTCGGATTTGTGCTTCCTGCATCTGCGCAAGGGCAAGATCGAGGCCGGTGTCGTCGCGAACCGTGATCACCGGCTTCGACATGACGTCGCCGGATGAGAGAGCGAGCACGTCTTCACCGGCAAGGAGGTCGTCGACGATCCGCGGCATGTCACGCTCGGTGACCATCCCCACGGGCACGTTTCCGACGCAGACGACCGTGCATGAGATTCGCAGCTCGCGCATCGTGCGAATCGCCTCCTGGAGCGGCGAGTCGGGTGCGACGGAGACAACGTCGCGGGTCATGATGTTCTGAATCGTTTGCTCAGACACGGCGGTTACCTTCCGACCAGTCATCGGCGGCGGAGGCCGATCTGTTTAGCGCACTGCCGAGCGGTCTGTCGACGCGAGCTGTCGTCAGGCGCGATCGAGGGCGTTCAGGGCGGCCGCGTCGCGCTGAAGCGGTCGCACCACAGATCGCGGCTTCTCGGATGGAGTACGTCCTTCGCGCCGGACGGTCACGTAGACCGCGCTCACGACGAGCGTCGCGCCGGCGAGCGACCATGGGCTCGGGCGCTCGGCGAGGAAGAGCATCCCGAGTGCGATCGCGACGAGCGGGTTCACGTACTGGTGCGTCACCACGAGCGAGATCGGCGCCACGCGCAGGAGCCACGCGTAGGCGGTGAAGCCGACGAGCGATCCCATGAACACGAGGTAGACCCAGGCGAGCACCGAGTCGAGGGCGAACGTCGCGCTCGACACCTCTCCGAGCTCGCCGAACGCGAGCGCGCCGATCGCGAGGAACAGGCCTCCGAACCCCATCTCGTACGCCGTCGCCACGAACGGGTCGCGCGGCAGCGAGAGCCGCCCGGACAGGAATGACCCGGTCGCCCAGAACATCGTTGCTGAGATCATCACCGCGAGGCCGAGCGCCGTAGAGCCGGCTCCGAGACCGGGCGCGACGACGAGCCCAAGCCCCACGAGCCCAGCGAGAGTACTGAGGCGAGTAGCTCGAGCGGGCGTGTCGCCGGCCGTGAGCCGCATAAGGATGATCTGCAACGGAACGGTTCCGGCGATCATTGCCGCGACGCTCGAGTCGATCCGCGTCTCCGCGACGTGCACGAGCCCGACGCCGAGACCGAGCAGCAGCCCACCTGCGACCGCGCTAGCGCCCAACTCGCGCGAGCTGACGCGCAGGTTCACTCCGCGGATTGCCAGGATCACCGCCAGCAGGGCGCCCGCCGCGAGGAAGCGGCTCCCTGCGGCAAGAAGCGGAGGGATCGTGTCGACCGCGATCTTGATCCCGAAGTACGTCGATCCCCACACGACGTAGACGATGAGGAGAGCGGCCCAGATGTGTTTGACGGGAGCGGTCATTGAATGTGAAACGTGCGATCGGATACATCTGTGAGAACGCGGCCGCGCCGGTTCCTACTCCTCTGGACCCGCCTGAGCTACTGATCGTTACGACCGCTGGAGCTAATCCCGGCGGCCGTTCGGCAGCGGTCGCTAGGCGTCGACGCCGAGGCCGGTCTCCGGGTCGAAGAAGTGCACGCGCTCGACGTCGACTGCGAGCTCAAGCTGCTCGCGCTCCCGGGCACGGGTCGCGCGGTCGAGTCGGGCGACGAACTGGACACCGCTTCCGCGCGCCCGCTCGGCCGCGATCCTCGTCTGGGCATCCTCAGGAGCGTCGACGACATGCGCCTCGAGGACCTCTTTCGTCGCGACCGGTTGAGCGGCGATGTTGAAGTGCACGTAGACCTCGGAGCCCATGTCCTCGCGAATGTCACAGACGACCGACAGTCGACGATCGGCCGAGACATCGCGAAGCAGCCCCGCATCCTCGATGTCCTCCGGCCGGATCCCAAGCACGACCGAACGCCCGTCGAAACGGGCGAGGCCCGGATGGCGCGTCGCCGTCGCGTCCGCCAGGCGAAGCCGATGCTCGCCGAACGTCGCCCAGAGGCCACCGTCCTCTCGAGCGAGGCTGGCGAGGACGAGGTTCATGGCCGGCGAGCCGATGAACTCGGCCACGAAGAGGTTGCGCGGCTGCTGGTAGAGCACCTGCGGCGTTTCCACTTGCTGGAGCAAGCCGCCCCGCATCACCGCCACACGGTCTCCCATGGTCATCGCCTCGATCTGGTCATGGGTCACATACACGGTCGTCACCCCGAGGTCCCTCTGGATGCGCGCGATCTCCGCGCGCATCTCGACCCTGAGCTTCGCGTCCAGGTTCGAGAGTGGCTCGTCCATGAGAAACGCCTGCGGCTTGCGGACGATCGCCCGGCCCATCGCGACGCGCTGGCGCTGGCCGCCCGAGAGCGTCCGCGGCTTCTTCTGCAGCGAATCCGCGAGGCCGAGGATGTGCGCCGCCTCCCGCACGCGGCGGTCGATCTCCTCCTTGGGGAGACCCCGCATCTTGAGGGCGAACCCCATGTTCCTCGCCGCGCTCATGTGCGGGTACAGCGCGTAGTTCTGGAAGACCATCGCGATGTCGCGGTCCTTTGGTGGAAGGTCGTTCACGACATGCCCGTCGATCTTCACGTTTCCCGAGGTGATCGACTCGAGGCCCGCGATCATGCGCAACGCGGTCGTCTTCCCGCACCCCGACGGGCCGACGAAGACGACGAACTCGCCCGTCCCGATCTCGAGCTCGAGATCGGTGACGGCCCTGGTTCCGTCCGAGTAGACCTTTGTCAGACGCTCGAGGACGATCTCCGCCATATGAAACTCCTGTGGAATCTACAGCTCCGCGGCCGCGAGGTGGCCGCCTTCAGGGATCCACGCGCGACCGGAATCTGCGCTCGCAGATTCCGGTCTTGCGCACCAACATCGTCTAGCATCGGCGAGGTCCGATGGAAGCGCAGGCTGCTCGGGCAAGAGCCCTTTCCGGCCGCTGGCGGCACGCTCTCGAGAGCCGCCGCGTCCTCGCGCCGTTGCTCATCGCGCCGGCCGTCGTGTTCATGGCGCTCGTCGTGGGGGTCCCTTTCGCCTGGGCGATCTACCTCAGCTTCACGAACGCCATCGGCGGCTCGCTGACCGGCGACTGGGTCGGCTTCGACAACTTCACGAACGCGTGGCAGGACGAGAACTTCCGGCGCGCGCTCCGGAACACCCTCGTCTTCACGCTCGCCTCGCAGGCGATCGTCGTCGTCGGCGCGGCCGTCCTCTCGAACTTCCTCGTCCGGGACTTCCGCGGCAAGTGGCTCGTGCGCTTTCTGGTGGTACTGCCCTGGGCGGCCCCGGTCGTCCTCTCGACCATAGCCTGGCTGTGGCTCCTCGACTCTCTCTACAGCGTCCTCAACTGGACGCTCGCAAGGGTCCATCTCGACAACGCCCTCGTCTGGTTGTTCGGCACCGTGAACCTCGAGGAGGACGCGCAGGTACCGCTGCAATGGCTCGGTCGGCCGAACCTCGCACTCGTCGCGATCACGCTCGTACACGCCTGGCGGATCCTTCCGTTCGCCGTCGTGATCTTCATCGCGGGGCGCGCGTCGATTCCGAACGAGGTCGAGGACGCCTCCAGAATCGACGGCGCGACCGGCGTGAAGAAGCTCTGGTACGTCGACCTCCCGCTGCAGCTCCCGATCGCGCTCGTGGCCGTCCTGTTCGGGATCGTGTTCACCGCGGTCGACTTCGCCGTCGTCTACATCCTCACTCGTGGCGGGCCGTTCAACTCGACGCAGGTGCTGCCCACGTGGGCGTTCGCGGTCGGGATCAACTCCGGCTCCCTCGGCGAAGGAGCCGCCATTTCCCTCTACCTCTTCCCGCTCCTCATCGCCGTGACCGTCGCCATGCTCTTCTTCGCGCGCAGAGCCCAAGTGGCATGAGTGGACTCGCATGACCCGGCGCCAGAAAGGGCTCACCTACTTGGTCGTCGGACCGTTCGCGATCGTGCTGGCGTTCCCCTTCTACTTCGCGCTCGTGACGACGTTCAAGAGCAACCTCGACCTCTCGAACGTCGAGCGCTCGCCCTACCTCTACCACGACCCCGAGGGCAATCTCGGCTGGGACTTCTGGAACGACGCGACCCTCGACCACGTCCAGTTCATCTTCGAGGACACGAACTACGCGACGTGGCTTCTCAACACGTTTCTCGTCGGCCTGGCGGTGGTGGGAATCACGTTGCTCCTGGCGCTGCCCGCGGGCTACGCCCTCGCCCGGCTCGCGGGGGGCTGGGGCCAGACCGCCGGCGTCGGGATCTTCCTCGTCTACCTCATTCCGCCCACGCTCCTCTTCCTTCCGCTCTCGCGGATCGTCACCAACCTCGACCTGAAGGACTCGCTGTGGGCGCTGATCCTCGTGTACCCGTCGTTCACGATTCCGTTCGCGACGTGGCTCTTGATGGGGTTCTTCAAGACGATTCCGCAGGAGCTGGAAGACGCCGCGCTCGTGGACGGCTGCTCGCGACTGAAGGCGCTCTACCGAATCGTCCTGCCCATCTCGCTACCGGGGATCCTCACGGTTGTCATATTCGCCTTCTCGCTCTGCGTCAACGAGTTCATCTACGCGTTCACGTTCATCTCGACGTCGGAGCAGCGAACGGTGTCAGCCGGCATCCCGAACGACCTCATTCGCGGGGACATCTACTTCTGGCAGTCGTTGATGGCGGCGACCCTGATCCCGGCGATCCCACTCGCGCTCCTCTACAACGCCTTCCTCGACCGCTTCATCAAGGGGTTTACAGGCGGTGCATTCAGGTAGAGAATCGACGTCAGAAAGGAGGTACCCGTTGGCGGACGTATCAGACGAGCTCGGGAAGAGCTCGGCGCTGACCCGGGAAGACCTGCTGAAACGAGGCGCGGCCGCCGCCTTCGCAGTGGGCATGTTCGGTGCCCTGCCGGACAAGGCCATGGGC
>JBOHBA010000034.1:0-3523 GCA_050698095.1 Gaiellaceae bacterium | reverse complement strand
CGAACGGGACCGTGGGAGCTCTCGCGGTCGCCAACGAAGACGTCGTCTCGTTCGACGGAGTCGCCTCCTTCAGCCTCGCCTTCGACGGCTCCGACGTCGGGCTCTCGAGCCGGCGCTTAGACGCGTTCTCCTGGCTCGACGCGGACACGCTTCTGTTCTCGCTCGACACCGATGGCGCCGCTTTGCCCGGGGTCGCAGGCACGATCGACGACTCGGACATCGTCCGCTTCGACGCGACCTCGCTCGGCGAGACGACGAGCGGGACCTTCGGCCTGTACTTCGACGGCTCCGACGTCGGCTTGACGACGAACGCCGAGGACGTCGATGCGTTCGAGCTGCTCGCGAACGGGCAGCTCCTCGTCTCGACGCAAGGCTCGGTCGGGGTGACAGGCGTCTCGGGCGCGGACGAGGACCTGCTCGCCTTCACACCCGCCACGCTCGGGACTACGACCAGCGGCGCCTTCAGTATGTACTTCGACGGCTCCGACGTCGGTCTGAGCACCTCCGCCGGTGAGGACATCGACGCTGCCGCCGTCGACGCAGCAGGGCGGATCTACCTCTCCACCCTGGATACGTTTGCCGTCGTGGGCGTGAGCGGCGACGACGAGGACGTTTTCGTCTTCACCCCGGCCACGCTGGGGACGACGACCGCCGGCGCCTTCGCTCCGGCTCTCTACTTCGACGGCTCGGCTTTCGGGCTCGCTGCGAACGACGTCTTCGCGATCGACCTACCAGCCGCCGTCTAGCGAGACCGCGGGCCGACCCCCATCACGACGCCACCGGCGCAGGAGAGACCGTAGGTGGGAGCGTCTCGAGGAGGGCCGTGAGCGCGCCGACGTCGCCCCGGACGGACACCGCCCCGAGATCGCGGTCGACGACCAGGTGGTAGAAGCCCGGCGCATCGCCCGAGACCACGGCGTCGGGCTCGTCGACCGGCCCGTCGCGCACGTCGCCGTTCGCAAGCGAGACGATCTCGTCGCCGATCCTGAACTCGACGCTCACCGCATTGGAGGTCGGCGGGAAGACCATCCTGAGCGCGCCACCGAGCCAGCCGTCCTCGAGGCCCTCGGCACGCGGCGGGCCCATCATCCGAGCGCCCCAGTGAGCGAGCTGGTACATGACGAGGCGGAGCGCCTGGCCGTACTCCGTCAGCTCGTACACCGTCGACGCTGCGGGCGGCGTCAGCTTTCGCCTCCTCACCACGCCACCGGCCTCGAGCTGCTTCAGCCGCGCGGCGAGGATGTTGGTACCGCAGCCGGCGAGCCGTGCGTGGAGGTCGGAGTACCGAAGCTCGCCCTCCTCGAGGAGCTCGCGGACGATGAGGAGCGACCACCGCTCCCCGACGAGGTCGAGGGCGCAGGCAATCGGGCAGTACTGCTCGTAGCTCCTGGCCATGACGCGGATTGTAGTCACGAAACTTGCAAAAGGGAAGTTCTAACTTGCAAATCGCAAGTAATTCTTGCTAGCATCCCGCCTTCCTCACGCACTCGACGCCGACGAAGGGGCTTCTCATGGTCGACTCCGGACGAAAGAAGTGGTTCGCTCTCGCGCTCATCCTGACGGTGCAGTTCATGACGATTCTCGACATCGCGATCGTGAACGTCGCGCTCCCGTCGATCCAGATCGACCTCGGGTTCTCACAGGAGAACCTCCAGTGGGTGATCAGCGCCTACGCACTCGTGTTCGGCGGCTTCCTCTTGCTCGGCGGTCGCTCGGCAGACCTTCTCGGCCGCCGGCGCATCTTCATCCTGGGGACGATCCTGTTCACGTTCGGCTCGCTACTCTGCGGCCTCGCCTGGAGCGACGAGTCACTCATCGCCTTCCGAGCGGTGCAGGGCCTCGGGGCGGCGACCATCACGCCGGCGGCGCTCTCGATTCTCGTGGCGACGTTCGCCGAGGGCCGTGAGCGCAACATCGCCCTGGGCGCCTGGGGCGCGGTCGGCGGCTTCGGGGCGGCGGCGGGCGTGCTCTTCGGGGGCGTCCTCACCGACCTCCTGTCCTGGGAGTGGATCTTCTTCGTCAATGTCCCGGTGGGCATTGCTGCTCTGATCCTGACCCCCTTCCTTCTCTCCGAGAGCCTCGACAAGCACGGGCAGGGCTTCGACGCCCTCGGTGCGGTCCTCGTCACATCGGGGCTCTCCCTCCTCGTGCTCGGAATCACTCAGGGCCGCGGGTGGGGCTGGACCTCGGCCGAGGCGATCGGCGCCTTTGCCGCTTCAGCCGTGCTCCTGCTGGGTTTCGTCGCGTGGGAGCGTCGCGCGAACGATCCGCTCGTGCCCTTCTCGATCTTCCGCCTGCAGACGCTCGCGGCGGCGAACGTCGTCGGATTCGTCATGGGGACTGCGCTCTTCGCGATGTTCCTGATGCTGACGCTGTACATGCAGCAGGTGCTCGGCCTCTCGCCGCTCAGGACCGGGTTCGGCTACCTCGCCGTGGCGGGTACGGCGATCATCTGGGCGAATGTCGCCGCCGCCGCAGTGACGCGAGTGGGCGTCAAGCCGGCGCTCGTCTTCGGCATGTCGGTGATGACCGTCGGGCTTCTCTACTTCACGCAGGTCTCCGCGGACGGCTCGTACTGGGCCGATCTCTTCCCCGGATTTCTCATCATCGGGCTCGGGATGCCTTTCGCCTTCGTCGCAATCACGATCGCGGCCGTCGCGGGAACGAAGCCTCAAGAGGCCGGTCTCGCCTCGGGACTCATCAACACGTCGCAACAAATCGGCGGCGCGGTGGGCATCGCGATCTTGACGACCATCGCCGTCTCGACGACCGAGGACGCCGTCGCCACCGGCTCCCAGCAACCCGTCGCTCTGACGGACGGCTTCCAGGCGGCGTTCTGGGCGGGCGCGGTGATCGCCTTCGCCGGCGTGCTCGTCTCGCTGTTCCTCGTTCGCGGTCGGGATCTACAGGAGCAGGAGGTGCTTACGGCCGAGCCGGCGCTCGAGCCGGCGGGCTGACCGACCGAGCATTTCGGCGTCCGCCACCGAAGGGCTCGGAGCGTCTCGAGCTGCGGCAGCGGGTCGCGACTTCACGAAATCGTCAAGACCCGTTGGTACGGTCGCTGCCTTCCATCTCACACCGACGGGAGGTAGACGATGAGGAGAATCCCGCTCCGGCGCCCGTCGCCGGCACTGGTGATCGCATGCGTCGCACTCGGCATCGCCCTGGGCGGCACGGGTTACGCCACTGTTCTGAACGTTCCGAGGAGCAGCGTGGGACCTGCGCAGCTCAAGAGCTCTGCTGTCACGACGAGGACGATCGCGCCGAACGCGGTGACGTCCGCGAAGGTGAAGAACCGCTCGCTCCTGAGGGCTGACTTCGCGCGGGGTCAGCTTGCCGCAGGGCCCGCCGGGCCGGTAGGGCCGGCAGGCCCTGCCGGACCCGCTGGTCCGCCCGGAGTGAGCGCGGTCGAGCGCGTCGAGGTCACCTCGGCAAGCAACTCGGCTTCGAGCAAGTCAGGGGCGATGGCGTGTCCGACCGGAAAGAGGCTGCTGGGTGGCGGCGCTCGTCTGAATCCGGCGCT
>JBOHBA010000033.1:0-8013 GCA_050698095.1 Gaiellaceae bacterium | reverse complement strand
GAGGCGGTGGCGCTTAGCGTCGGAGCATGACGTCGATCACCCTCACGCCGCCCCTCGTGCGGGCACGTGCCCTCGAGGCTGGTCGCGGCTGCGGGACGCCCGGCTGCTCCTGCTGCGCGACGACGAGCCTCGCGACGGCGCCGAACGTCGTGACGATCGCGCTGCTCGTGGCGCAGGTGATCTGTGCGGCGGCGGGTCAGATGGTCGGGAAGAGCTGCTTCTTCCTTGGCGGCCGGACGGTGCTTACCCGCTGGACGCGGGCCGAGACACGGCGCCGTTCGCGCAGCAGCGGGCGGCTTCGGCGGCTCGTCGCCCGCGCGACGCGGCAACGCCTTGTCGCCGCTGTCACGGTCTTCTTCTCTGCGGTCACCGGATTGCCGCCGTTCGCGCTCGTCTCGGCGCTGGCCGGAGCGTGGCGCATCCGGCTGTCGTCATTCCTCGTCCTTGGGCTCGCGGGCCGCTCCGCACGGTTCGCGGCCGTCTTGCTCGTGCCTCAAGTCCCCGCCTGGTAGCGCGCTTCGCGGGCTCGCTACGGCCAGCGCGGTGTCTGTGCGTCCACGCGCTCGAGTGCTTCCCAGTCCGCTCGCGCCGGAGCGAAAACGTCGATCACGACCGCTCCGTCGGGACCCGTGTGCACCTCGTGTGGGGTGTTCGCGGGGATCCTCCACGTTCCACCCGGACCGAGCTCACGCACCTCGGTGCCGACGCGGAACCGGACCGATCCGCTGATCACCATCCCGAGCTGCTCGTTCTCATGGCTGTGCTCAGGGACGATGCTGCCGGGGTCGAGCTCGATCACGGCGAGATTGAGTTGCTCGCCGTCTACAGAGCGCGCGAGCACTCCGTCCCACACCTTCAACGGGCGAATGCCGGCTAGGTCGTCGAGAGCGCCCACGATGGTCGACACGTTATCCGAGTGCTAGATCGACGCGCTCGAGCCCCCAAATGACGAAGGCCGGGTTCCGCTTCGGCTCCTCCGCCAGCTCGAGGCTAGGGCAACGCTCGACGAGCGCGCGCAGGCTCGCCTCGAGCTCGATCCGCGCTAGCGGCGCTCCGATGCAGACATGGATCCCGCCGCCGAATCCGATGTGCTCGGCGGCGTTCGGCCTGCCGACGTCGAAGGCGTCGGGCTCGACGAACGCGCGCGGATCGCGGTTTGCCGCTCCGAAGAGCATCGCGATCTTCTCCCCGCGGGGGATCGGCGTACCGGCTATTTCGACACCGTCCTCGAGGACCCAGCGCTCGAAGAGCTGGAGCGGAGGGTCGTAGCGGATCAGCTCCTCGATCGCCTCGGCCGCGGGAACGGCGCCGTCGACGAGGCGCTGCCACTGGTCGCGGTGATGCATGAGCGCGCGGATCCCGTTCCCGAGGGTGTTCACCGTCGCTTCGTGACCTGCGTTCAGGAGAACTATCACGGTCGAGACGATCTCCGCGTCGCTCAGCCGCTCTCCCTCCACGCGCGCCTCGACGAGAGCGCTGACGAGATCGTCGCGAGGCGATCGGCGCCGCTCCCCGATCAGCTCGATCACGTAGTCGCGGAACTCCGCGGCGGCCGCGTTCGCCGCGATCGCCTGCTCCTCGGTCGTGTCGAACTCGTACATCTTCACGTGTGCGTGCGACCAGGCGAGGAGGTCGCGCTGCCGGTCGAGCGGGACCCCTAGCCAGCGGCAGATGAGCGAGATCGAGTACGGCTGCGCGAAGTCGTACAGGAGATCCATGCGGCCCGACTCGAGGAACGGCTCGAGCAGCTCGTTCGCCAACGCGGCCGCCGGTTCTCGCATCGCCTCCACGCTTCGGGGCGTGAACGCGGCCGCGACGAGCTTGCGGATACGGGTGTGGTCGGGCGGCTCGAGGAACAGAAGGCTCCAGCGCTCGACCTCCCAGAACGCCGCCCAGCGCGGATCGAGCGGCTCGGCGTGAAACTCCTCCTCGCTGCCGACCTGCCTGAAGTTGCGGCCGAGGCGGCGATCGCGCAGGCACGCGCGCACGTCGGCGTGTCGCGAGACGAACCAGCGATCGAGCGCATCGTGCCGGAATACGGGGGTCGCCTCCCGGAGCGATGCGAGCGTGGGGTAGGGGTCGGCGAGAAACTCGGGCGCGGTCGGATCGAACCGCTCGAGCTTCGACGTCATGGCGAGGAACTCTAGAGGCCGATCTCGGGCACTCCCTGGCGTAAGGTGGGCCGTCGTGGAGCCGCTCGTCCCGCCGCCCGGCTCGGGCAGGATCTTTCGCACCGCAGCCCGCATCCGCCTCTCGGACATGGATGCGAGCGGTCGACTCCGACTGGACGCGATCGCGCGTTACCTCCAGGACGCGGCGACGGACGACGTCGAGGAGACCGGCTGGGGCGCGCCCGAGCACCTGTGGGTGATCCGCTCGGTTCGGATCGAGCTGGTCTCCCCGTGTGTGGACGACCGGCGGCTGGAGATCGCGACGTGGGGCAGCGGCTTCTCCGCTCTCGCGGCCGGGCGGCGGTGGTCGCTCGAGGGAGACCAGGGCGGACGGATCGAGGTCGACAGCGTCTGGATCCACCTCGGCCCCGACGCGCGTCCGGCCCGCATCGGCGAGGGCTTCGACGCGTACCTCGAAGCCGCGGCCGGGCGGCGAGCCTCGACGACGCTGACGCTGCCTGCTCCACCCGACGAGGCGCCGCGCACGATGTGGCCGCTGCGGATGACCGACGTCGACGTCCTCGGCCACGTCAACAACGCCGCTTACTGGCAGGCCGTCGAGCACTGTCTCGCCGACGGCAACAGCGTCGATCCGGGCCGGCCGCTGCGAGCACGCCTCGACTATCGGCACCCGATCGACCTCGGCGAGGTAGTGGAGCTGGTCGTGTCCCGTGAGAAGGGCTGCGCGGGCATAGCGTTCGTGTCGGGCGGCGTCGCGAAGGCCATCGCAAGCGTCGAACGCCTCTGACCTGTGGTCTTAGGTCCTTCTCAGGGTGCGTCGTTACCCTGGCCGAATGGACGAGGACACAAGGTTCTCACGGCGCGAGACGCTCGCCAAGCTCGGCGGGCTCGTTGCAGGCGCCGCCGCGGTCGGTGGTCTGAAGGCCGCGGACTCGCTCAGCGTCCTCGATGACGAAACCTCGAGCTCGGGCCCCGCGGGAGTCGCCTCGGGAGCCGTCACCTGCGTCCTCGCGCCCGAGCAGACGGAAGGGCCGTACTACCTCGACGACGCGAAGGTTCGGCGCAACATCACGGAGGGGAAGGCCGGCGTGCCTCTGACGCTGAAGCTGAAGGTCGTCGATGCTTCGCGCTGCAAGCCGATCAGGAGCGCGCTCGTAGACGTCTGGCACTGCGACGCCGGTGGGGTGTACTCGGGCGTTCAGGGCGCGGCCGACGATCTCTTCTTGCGCGGCGTCCAGCGAACGGACGCGACAGGTGTGGCGACGTTCCGCACGATCTACCCCGGCTGGTATCCGGGTCGCACCGTGCATATCCACGTGATGGCTCACATCGGAGGAAACGTCGTGCACACCGGGCAGCTCTACTTCCCGGACTCGATCACGGACGCCGCGTACCGTCGTAGCCCGTACAACCGCCGCCCGAACCGCGATCCGCGCAACGCGGGAGACAGCATCTACCGAAACGGGGGCAAGCGCTCCACGCTCAAGCTCGTGAGAAGCGGGTCCGGATACGTCGGGTCGATCGCAATGGGCGTGGTGCGTTCGTAGCTGCACGATCCCCACAAACCGAGCTCCGCGTGCTTTCGTATGTAGCTCCAGCCGCCAGGAAGGGGGCCCGACATGACCAAGCATGACCCGGCGAGCGCCGGTCCGACCCCGCAGGATGCCCAGGTTGCCCTCGAGCAGGCGCTGTTCGAGATCCGGCGGATCATCGCCGGGCAGGACGCGATGCTCGAGCGGGTCCTCGTCTGCCTGCTTGCCCAGGGACATCTCCTAATCGAAGGCGTACCCGGGCTCGCGAAAACCCTGACGATCAAGACGACCGCGGGCGTTCTCGGAGGCACCTTCGCGCGCGTCCAGTTCACGCCCGACCTCGTGCCCTCCGATCTCGTCGGGACGCGGATCTACCGGGCCGGCGACGGCACGTTCGACACCGAGCTCGGCCCCGTGTTCTGCAACTTCCTCCTCGCCGACGAGATCAACCGCGCTCCGGCGAAGGTGCAGTCGGCACTCCTCGAGGTGATGCAGGAACACCAGGTGACGATCGGCCACGAGACCCACCCTGTGCCCGACCCCTTCCTCGTCATGGCGACCCAGAACCCGATCGAGTCCGAGGGGACGTACCCGCTGCCGGAGGCCCAGATCGACCGCTTCATGCTGAAGGTGCTGATCGGCTATCCGGCGCACGATGAGGAGCTGACCGTCGTGCAACGTCAGCTCGTCGACCCGCCAGAGCTTCGTCAGGCGCTCTCGCTCGACGACCTGAAGGCGCTCCAGCGGGCTGTCGCCGATATCTACGTCGACCCGTCGCTCGTGAGCTATGCGGTCGACATCGCGACCGCGACGCGCGAGCCGGCCGCGCATGGTCTGCCCGATCTGGCCGCGTACATCTCCTACGGCGCGAGCCCGCGTGGCCCGATCAGCCTGGTCCAGGGAGCCCGGGCGCTGGCGTTGATCCGTGGCCGCGAGTACGCGCTCGTGGAGGATCTCCAGGCCCTCGCTCGAGATGCGCTCAGGCATCGCCTGGTGCTCTCGTATCAGGCACTCGCCGAGGACGTGAGCTCCGATGCGATCCTCGAGCAGGTGCTCGGCGCCGTGCCTGTCCCGCAGCTCGACCTGGCGCGCGTGAGCGCCGCATGAGAAGCGCGAGCGCGCTGCTCTCACGTCCGACCCCGGCTCGTCCGGGGCCAGGTTCGATTTCCGAGGGCCTGCTGCGCGCGCTCGACATCTCGATCGGGCGAAGGGTGGAGGGGCTCCTCGCGGGAGACTTCCGCTCGAACCTCCTCGGCGGCGGCACCGAGCTCGCCATGGTTCGTCCGTACGCTCCGGGCGACGACGTTCGGCGGATCGACTGGAACGTCACCGCCCGCACCGGCGAACCGCACGTGCGGGTCGATCTCGCCGAGCGCGTGCTCGTCACCTGGCTCGCCCTCGATGTCTCGGCGTCGATGGAGTTCGGAACCGCCGATCGCCGCAAGGCAGACGTGGCGGAAGGCGTTGCCGTCGCGATCGGGCATCTCGCGACGCGACGCGGAAACCGGCTCGGCGTCGTGACATTCGGGGGCCCTGCCTCGCAGGTCTTGCCTCCGCGCCAGGGTCGAGCCGGTCTCGTCGGGCTGCTCACCGCCCTGCGGGCCGAGTCTCGAGACGACACTGCGAGCGCGGCATCGCTCGGAGGTGCGTTGAGGAGCACCGGAGCGCTGGCCCGTCAGAAGTCGCTGGTGGTCGTGGTCTCGGACTTCCGCGGCCCGCGCGACTGGCGACGCCCGTTGCTCGAGCTCGCCGGCCACCACGACGTCGTCGCGGTCGAGATCCGAGATCCGCGCGAGCAGGAGCTCTCGAACGTCGGGATGCTGTGGCTGGTCGATCCGGAAACGGGCCAGCAGCTTCGCGTCGACACGCGCAGCCGGCGACTCCGCGAGCGCTTCGCGATGGCCGCCTCGGCCGAGCGCGCAGAGGTCGCGCGCACGTTCGGATCGGCAGGTGTACGGCACGTCGTGCTCACGACCTCGGGTGACTGGCTTCGCCCACTGGTCGTCTTCCTCCGTCGGAGCCGGAAGTGAGCTTCACCTGGCCGCTCGTGCTCGTGTCGCTGGCGGCGCTTCCGCTGCTTGTTGCGCTGTACATCGATCTAAACAAGCGACGTGTCGCCTCGCAGTCGAGTTTCGGGAATCCAGAGCTCCTTCCCAACGTGATCGATCGCGCCCCCGGACGTCTGCGCTATCTCCCGCCCGCTCTCATGCTCGTGGCGCTGATTCTGCTCATCGTGGGCGTCGCGCGTCCGCACGCGACGGTGAGCGTTCCTCGCGAGGAGGCCACGATCATACTTGCGATGGATGTCTCACGGTCGATGAAGGCGAGAGACGTCGAGCCGACGAGGCTCGATGCGGCGCGCATCGCGGCGAAGACGTTCCTCGTCGAGGTGCCGGAGAGGTTCCGCGTGGGCGTCGTCTCCTTTGCGACGCGGGCGGCCGTGGGCGTCGCGCCGACCGAGGACCGGACGCTGGTCGTCGCCGCGCTCGACTCGCTCGTTCCCGGCGAAGGCACGGCGATCGGGGATGCCGTGGCGCTGGCGGTGCAGGTCGGGCAGAAGCAGGAGGCGCCCGACGAGCCACCGCCGCCGAGGGCAGTCGTGCTCATCTCCGACGGAGCAAGAGACGGCGGGCGCATCGACCCCGTTGAGGCGGCGCGAAGGGCGAAGCAGCGTGGCGTCCCCGTGTACTCCGTGCTCCTGGGAACGCCGGAGGGCACGATCGAGGAGACTCTCACGGGCGGTCTGCGCCGGATCATCCGCGTACCCCCGAACGCGCAGACGCTCGAGCAGATCTCGAAGACCACCGGCGGCGC
This sequence comes from Gaiellaceae bacterium, assembly GCA_050698095.1. Classification (GTDB taxonomy): domain Bacteria; phylum Actinomycetota; class Thermoleophilia; order Gaiellales; family Gaiellaceae; genus GMQP-bins7. The sequence goes on along the minus strand of JBOHBA010000033.1, from coordinate 1,535 downwards.
GCTGTTCACGGCGGGTGACGGGGCCGAGCTGAGGCGCGTCTACGAGGACCTCGGCTCACGGCTGGGAACACGCGACGAGTCGCGCGAGGTGACAGACCTCTTCGCGGCGGTCGCCGTCGCGCTCCTGCTGATCGCGGGCACCATCTCGGCCATGTTCTTCAGGCGGGTGCCGTGAACCCAGCTCGAGCTCGCTTGCTCGCGGCGTTTGCCGTCGCCGCCGCCGCCGTGCTCGCGGCGGCGGCGCCTGCCGGGGGCGCCAACGAATGCGACGGCCTGATGGTCTGTGTACCCGTCGCCGGCCCATGGGTCGTCGTCCCGACGTCGGGAGCCGCGCCTCGTCCGCAGGTGGAGTATCAGCTGACGTGTCCGCGCGGGCACGTGGTGGGCGGGCTCGACGCACGCCTGAGCGAGCGTGCGATCGACGTGAGCTTCCTGGGCCGCCTCGGGAGCCCGGTCAATCCGGGCATCAGCACCTCGCGCTCCGTCGTGTTCGTCGGCGCCTACGTCGGCGCGTCGGCACAGGCGCCAACGTTCAAGCCGTTCATCGGCTGCATGCCGGGCGCGGGAGCGGGTAGCCGGGTGCCGACCTCGGCGAGCGCGTTCCGACCGGGGCAGCCGACGATCAGACGGGTGCGAACCGTTCGCGTGCGACCGGGCGAGAGCACGGTGCGGCAGCGCTGTCGATCGTCCGAGAGGCTCGTCGGCGCATCGCACGCGTTCGGCTTCGCGACCCGCACGCCTCCAAGCGCAAGCCTCGTGAGTGGTCTCTCGGCGAGCGAGTCAGTCCGTGGCCGCGAGGTCGCCGTCCAGGTCCGCGCCGACGCCGAGCTCGCGGACGTGCGCGCCGTTGTCCAGGTTCACGCCGTTTGCGCGGTGACGCGATGAGCTTCCAGAGCCCATGGCTGCTGCTCAGCCTGCTGGTGATCGCGGTCGCCGTCGGCATCTGGCAGCTCGCGGAGCGTCGCCGCATGCGCTACGCGGTGCGATATACGAACGTCGACGTTCTCGCGTCGGTCGTGTCAGGGCCATCGAGGTGGAGGCTCGTGCCACCTGCGCTGTTCCTCGCCGCACTCGCGGCGCTCCTCGTCTCGTTGGCGCGACCCGAGGTCGAGCGCATGCTCCTGAAGGACCGCGCGACCGTCATCCTCGTCGTCGACACGTCTCGGTCCATGCAGGCTGAAGACGTCGAGCCGACACGGCTCGGCGCGGCGCAGGAGGCGCTGCGCATGTTCCTCGACCAGGCGCCGGGCGGTCTGCGCGTCGGGCTCGTCGTCTTCGCGGGCGAGGCACAGGTTGCGACACCGCCGACGCGCGACCACGAGCTCGTCGAGACCGCTGTCGACGAGATCGACAGCTTCCTCGTCTACGGCGGCACCGCGATCGGCGACGCCCTCCAGACCGCGGTCCTGCTCGGCCGGCAGATCACGGATCTCGTGCCCGAGGAGGGCGGCACCGCTGCGCCCGCGCCCACGGAGACGACGCGCACGCTCGCGCAGGCGTCCTCGTGCCCAGAGGAGCCGAGCCCGGTGTCGATC
>JBOHBA010000032.1:0-5618 GCA_050698095.1 Gaiellaceae bacterium | reverse complement strand
CTTTCTCACATCCTGCTCGAAGAAGCATGGGCGGTGCAGGACTCGAACCTGCGGCCACCTGCGTGTAAAGCAGGCGCTCTACCAGCTGAGCTAACCGCCCGAGGCCGGAAGGATCACATAATGCCCCGCACGCCAAATGCCCCCAACGGGATTCGAACCCGTGCTGCCACCTTGAAAGGGTGGTGACCTAGGCCGCTAGTCGATGGGGGCCTCGTGCGGAGTCTAGAGACGCCCTGCTGCTCGACTTCTACAGCTCCCCGAACACAGCGCCCCGCAACGGGCTTGGGATCAGGCCGGACTCAACCTCGCCGTGACAGTTCGCACACAGGAGGACGCATTTCTTGGCCTCTTCTACGAATGCCGCGAGCGACGCACTTTGGTGTGAGCTCATCTCGAGATTTTCTGAGTTGGATCGACATGGTGGAAATGGAGGTTCACGCGACACTTGTCGTAACCGCACACTGCGCACCTCCCGCCGGCGGCAGCGACCAGTGTTCGCCGGACGACTGCTTTCGACGAACGACGTACTCTCCGACGCACCGCTTGCACCGCCACCTCGGATGCTTCAGTCCATGCAGCGCGAATTCGACGTGGCCGTGCCGGTGACAGTGCCGCAATTCGACGGGTTTCGTTCGTACGACACCGGGCGGCCTGCCTGTACGGCAGACGAAGACGGGCACTTCCGTCGACACGAACTGATGTTCGCAAGCGGATCGGATGGTGGCCTCATGTACGTGAGGCTGACCCGCGGGTACAGTGGCTCCTCGTCCGGGGGCGTGGCCCGAAGGTCGGGCGGCAGACTTTTAATCTGCTGGTCTGGGTTCGATTCCCAGCGCCCCCACTCCTCCTGTCACAGGCCGCTCAGAGCTATCGGCTCAGCGGCAGGCTGAGAAGTCCTGGTTTGGCCCGAGGGGGCCGTCGCCGTGGCCGACTCGCTCTTGCCAGGGGAGGCAGTAGTCGTTCTGCGCCGAGAACGCCAGCAACATCGTGGCGAGCAGGAGAGCGAGCACGACGGCGGCAATCGTCACTCTTCGTGTCATGGACAGATGGTGAGCTGAGCGTGCCGCATGCCGAATCTCCCATTCGAGTGAAGTAGGGGACGACGTACCGAGGCGCGTCTTCTCTGGACATCTTGCGGCATCGTGGTCATATTGTGCATCATGAGACGCAAGGTGTGGAAACACAGAATCACACGCGCGGGACAGGTTTCCATTCCGGCCGAAGTGCGGCACCGGTGGGATACGTCAACCATCGCGATCGAGGACGAGGGCGACCGGATCGTGCTTCGGCCCCTCCCCGACGACTCGATCGGCGCTCTGCGCGGCTCGCTCGCACATCTCCGCTCCGACGTGGGGGGCGCCGATGCCGTCAGAGCTTCGCGTGACGCCGATGTCGAGATCGACGAGCGCAAGTGGCCGAGCACGGGCCGGGCGTAGTACTCGACGCGAGCGCGGTCATTGCGCTCCTGGAGGACGAGCCAGGCGCGGATGCTGTTGAAGCTCTCCTCCGGTCAGAGCGAGCACGCATGTCCACCGTGAACGTCGCTGAGGTCGTCGATGTCCTCGTCCGCGTGCACGGCGGCGACCCGGACGAGGTCATAGCCCGCATCGAGGAGCTCTTCGAGGCGCCCGTCGAGGCGACCGCTCCTTCATTTGACCACGCCATCCGAGCCGGCCAGCTTCGCGCCAGGATCTTCGACCGGCGCGAACGCCGCGTCTCACTAGCCGACTGCTTCGTGCTTGCGACTGCCGAGCCGGGTGATCGGATTGCGACAACTGATGGGGCTCTCGCCGACATGGCGCGTGACGAAGGATTCGATGTGGTTGTCTCCTGAGCTCCGGTTTCCCAAGCCGCCCACACGCTTGCGCGCCTATCTCGACCAGCGCTAGGCTGCCCCCGATGATCCCCGCATCGCTCCGGAGCCGGTCATGGCACCTGGTGCGAAGCGGGAACGTGCACTAGCCGCACCGACAGCCCGCTTCGCAGAAGGCCTCGCACGAGGCCTTTCTCGTTTTCATGACGCCTCTTCGCGCCATACCCGCCGACCTCCACACCCCGCTCGGGGCATACCTCCGGCTGCGCGGCGACGACGGAGGCAGCTTCCTCCTCGAGTCGGTGGAGCGAGGGAGGCTCGGACGCAACTCGTTCATCGGCACAGGCTCGCAAGTCGTCGGATTCGAGGAGGCGGAGCAGCTCGACGCTCCGATCGTCGGGTACCTGGCGTACGACCACGTCGCCCGGCTCGAGCCGACCGTTCCGCTGCCTACGGACGGACCTCCGTTCCCGGAGAGCCGCTTCGTCGTCGCAGAGACGCTCGTCCGCTTCGACCATGGCGCCGGCATCGCGGAGGTCCTCGCCGGCGACGCCGACGAGATCGCGGAGCGTCTCGACGCGCCGCTCGACACACCCGGCGCCGCGCCGTCGGGCACGCTCGCGGGATCTCTGCGCCGCTTCCCTGCTCGGGCGCGCTACGAGGAGATGGTGCGGCGCTGCCAGGAGCACATCAAAGCCGGGGACGCGTACCAGATCGTCCCCTCGCAGCGGGCGGAGCGGCCGACCTCGGCGTCGCCGCTCGCCCTTTACCGCGCACTTCGCCGGGTCAATCCGTCGCCCTACCTCTTTCTGCTCGAGCTGGGCTCACTCGCGCTCATCGGCTCGTCCCCGGAGCGCCTCGTCGCTTGCGAGGACGGCCGCGCGAGCGTGTGCCCGATCGCGGGGACGACGAGCGCCGGCGAGGGGGACGCCGAGCGCCTGCTCGCGTCGGAGAAGGACCGCGCGGAGCACGTCATGCTCGTCGACCTGGGGCGCAACGACCTCTCGCGTGTCTGCCGCGCGGGCACGGTTCGCCTCTCGCGCTCGATGGAGGTCGAGCGGTTCTCCCACGTCACGCACCTCGTGTCGGAAGTGGTCGGCGAGCTCCGCGACGGCGTCACACCGTTCGACGTGCTCCGCGCCTGCTTCCCCGCGGGCACGGTCACCGGAGCGCCCAAGGTGCGGGCGATGCAGATCATTTCGGAGCTCGAGGGCTACCGCCGCGGCCCGTACGCCGGCGCGGTCGGCTACGTGCTCCCGGGGGGCACAATGGACACGTGCATCGCGCTTCGCACGATCGTGCTGGCCGGGGGCGTCGCCCGGATCCAGGCCGGCGCAGGCATTGTTGTGGACTCGGAGCCGGCGGCCGAGCATCATGAGTGCCTCGCCAAGCTGGCCGCGCTCGAGGCGGCCATAGAGCTGGCGGAAAGGGAGTACGCGTGAAGCTCCTGATGATCGACAACTACGACTCGTTCACCTGGAACCTCGTACATCTCTTCGAGGAGCTGGGAGCCGAGGTCGCCGTGTACCGCAACGACGCGATCTCGGTCGAGGAGGCCGAGGCGCTCGAGCCGGACCGCCTCGTCATCTCGCCCGGGCCGGGGCGACCGGTGGACGCGGGTATCTCGGTCGAGCTGATCCGCCGGCTGGGGCCGAGCGTGCCCACCCTCGGCGTCTGCCTCGGGCACCAGGCCGTCGTCGAGGCATTCGGCGGCTCCGTGGGGCAGGCGAAGGCGCTGCTCCACGGCAAGGCGAGTCGCATCGAGCACGACGGGGAAGGCGTGTTCGCAGGCCTGCCGCCCGCGATTGACGTCGGCCGCTATCACTCGCTCGCAGCCGTCGAGGTGCCTACGGAGCTCGTCGTGACCGCGCGCACCGACGACGGCGAGGTGATGGGGGTCAGGCACGGCGTCCACCCGATCGAGGGCGTTCAGTTCCATCCCGAGTCGGTGCTGACACCCGACGGCCACGCGATGGCCCGAAACTTCATCTAGGCGGTACCTTTGAGGCACATGCCGAAGACGCTCTTCGACCGGATCTGGGAGAGCCACGTCGTCAGTGAGGAGACGGGCGAGCCAGCGCTGCTCTACGTCGACCTCCACCTTGTCCACGAGGTGACGTCCGCGCAGGCGTTCGAGGGGCTCAGGCTGGCGGGTCGGCATGTGCGCCGCCCCGATCTCACCCTGGCGACCATGGATCACAACGTCCCGACGCTGCCCGGTCCCGTGACCGATCCGCTCGCCCGCGCGCAACTCGAGGCGCTGCGTACCAACTGCGCCGAGTTCGGAGTTCCGCTCTACGCGACCGGTAGCGGACGCGAGGGAATCGTCCACGTGATCGGCCCCGAGCTCGGCCTGACGCAGCCCGGGATGACGATCGTGTGCGGCGACAGCCACACGTCGACGCACGGAGCGGTCGGCGCGCTCGCCTTCGGCATCGGAACGACGGAGGTCGAGCACGTGTTGGCGACGCAGTGCCTCCCACGGGCGCGTCCCCAAACGATGCGGATCCTCTACTCGGGCACGCTCCCACTCGGCGTCACGCCGAAAGACGTCATCCTCGGCACGATCGGGCGCATCGGCGTCGGCGGCGCGGTGGGCCACGTCCTCGAGTACGCGGGCGAGGCGATCCGGGCGCTCTCGATGGAGGGGCGGCTGACGATCTGCAACATGTCGATCGAGGCCGGCGCCCGCGCGGGGATGATCGCACCCGACGAGACGACCTTCACCTACCTCGAGCCGCGGCCGGCGGCGCCGAAGGGAGCCGCCTGGGAGCAGGCGCTCGACCGTTGGCGCGAGCTCCGTTCCGACGAAGACGCCGTGTTCGATACCGAGGTCGAGATCGACGTGGAGGAGCTCGAGCCGCAGGTCACGTGGGGGACGAACCCGGGCATGGTCGCCCCGATCGGTGCGAGCGTTCCCGACCCGTCCGACTACGACGATCCCGACGAGCGGGCGGCGATCGAGCGAGCCCTCACGTACATGGATCTCGAGCCCGGCACACCGCTCCGCGACATCCGGATCGATCGCGTCTTCATCGGCTCGTGCACGAACGCGCGCATCGAGGATCTGCGCGAGGCCGCCCTCGTCGCCGAGGGGCAGCGCGTGAGCCCGAGCGTCCGCGCGATGGTCGTCCCCGGCTCGGCGACGGTGAAGCGCCAAGCGGAGGAGGAGGGACTCGACCGCGTCTTCGAGCAGGCGGGCTTCGAGTGGCGGAATGCCGGGTGCTCGATGTGTCTCGGGATGAACCCCGACTTCCTCGCGCCGGGTGAGCGCTGCGCGTCGACCTCGAATCGCAACTTCGAGGGGCGGCAGGGCAGCGGAGGCCGCACGCACCTCGTCAGCCCCGCGATGGCTGCCGCGGCGGCGATCGCCGGGCACTTCGTCGACGTCCGGGAGTCGGTAGGAGCTCGCGCGTGAAGGCCTTCCGTTCGCTGACCGCGCGCGCCGTGGTGCTGGACAGGCCCGATGTCGACACCGACCAGATCATCCCGAAGCAGTTCCTGAAGCGCATCGAGCGCACGGGCTACGGCGAGTTCCTCTTCTTCGACTGGCGCCGGGATCCGACGTTCGAGCTCAACGGCCCCGAGTGGGAGGGCGCGCGGATCCTCGTCACGGGCCCGAACTTCGGGTGCGGCTCGTCGCGCGAGCACGCCGCGTGGGCGCTCCAGGACTACGGCTTCGAAGTGATCGTCGCGCCGTCGTTCGGTGACATCTTCTTCACGAACTCGGTGCAGATCGGGCTCGTGCCCGTCGTCCTGCCGCAGGCCCAGGTCAAGCAGCTCATGGAGTCCGCCCTCTCGGGCC
>JBOHBA010000031.1:0-7437 GCA_050698095.1 Gaiellaceae bacterium | reverse complement strand
GTCGGGAACACCGACTGATCGCGTCCTCCCGAGGCTGTAGGGGCGAGATATATCTCGCCCCTACGGCTACATGGCTGGCCGGCGGTACGGGTGGAATGTTGTGAGACGCGGCCCAGATGCTTGATCGGAAATTCGCGCGGGCCGGATGACGGCCACGACACGGCGCCGGATCGCCACCCTCGCGCGTCGCACAGGCTTTCAAGCCCGCACGACGCGTGAGTGCTACGCCCGGCTTGGTCGTGACCGCCCCCGGCTGCGCGCCAATTTCCGATCAAGCATCTAGCTTTCGAGCGCCGAGAGCAGCAGATCGAGCAAGGCCGCCGGATCGCGGCCTTCGAGCACGCGTGCGGCTGCTCGCTTCTCGAGCACGAGCTCGCTCGCCTCACGCAGCGGCCGGAGCCGCCCTTCGGCGATGAGCGCCGCGTCGACGGCGCCGAGCCTCCCCGCGAAGGTCGTGTAGACGGGCACGCCGAGCGCGACGGCCTCGCGGTTCATCGTGCCGCCGGCGGAGACGACGAGATCGGCGAGCGCGACGAGGCTCTGTGCGTCGATGGCTCGCTGCGGGACGACCAGGGACGGCAGCTGCTTCGCGGCGATCGCATCGCGCTGCTCGACCGTCCGGGGTAGCACCACGGCCTGCACGCTCGGGTCCGCGCCGAGCCGGTCCAGCACATCTGCGAAGAGCGGGTTGCCGTGCCTGTGGTAGAGGGATACCTCGGGTGGCGTGCGGACGACCACGAGCACGCGCCCGCGGTCGAGCCCCAGCTCGTCGAGCACGTTCGCGTCGGGCTCGAATCCGCGGAGGTAGTACTCCTCCTTGAGGCCGGGATATCGCCCTACCTTCGCGGTGCGTGCGCCGAGCCGGTCGAGCCGATCCTGCGGGATTGCGTTCGGGACGACCACGCGCCGCGCAGCGTGGCAGCCGAGACCGTGCTGAACACGCGCGAACTCGTAGTCGAAGGCGTACGCCGACGGAATGCCAAGTGACCGTGCGACGAGCGGCAGTTCGTGTGAGGCATGTGAGAGCGCGAGGTCGAATCTACGGCTCTTCGCATATCGGCGCAGCGCTCGCACACGTCCGGCCATCGCTCGCGCCTTTCCGAGCGTTCCCGCGCCGCCGTGCCGTGGCCCGACGGCCGAATGAGGGATGCCGTGGAGCTCGAGCAGCTCGAGCGTCTGCGCGTAGTCGCGCGTCGTGACCTCAACCTCGTGGCCTCGCTTCAGGAGGAGGCCGATCAGGGGCCGGAAGAACGGCACCTGCGGCGAGTTCGAGATGTCGATCCAGACGCGCATGGTGTGACCCTACTCGCCGGCCGTCCGATAACGTTTCCTTATGGATACGCGACAGCTGGCAGCGTTCTGCGCGGTCGTCGAGCGACGGAGCTTCTCGCAGGCGGCCGAGCGGCTCGGTGTAACGCAGCCGGCGGTCTCGCTCCAGGTGCGCGCGCTCGAGAAGCGGCTCGGCACGCAGCTTCTCGATCGCTCCGGTCGCCGGGTCGAGCCCACCGAGGCGGGTTGGCGCCTCTACCGCGGGGCGCAGCGCATGTTGGCGCTCGAGGACCAGATCGTCGCGGGCGTGGCGGCATCCGTGGAAGGAGCGTTGGCCGGCGAGCTCGTGCTGGGCGCATCCACCGGCCCGGCGGCGATCGCCGTCCCGGTTGCGCTCTGCGAGTTCCAGCGCGAGCATCCGGACGTCCGGGTCTTCCTCACCGTCTCCGACACCCATTCGGTCGTTGAGAGGGTCGCCGCACGCGAGCTCGAGCTCGGCATCGTCGGCGCGTCGCGGCGCCACCGCGGTGTCCGCTTCGAGCCGTTCTTCTCGGATCAGGTCATCCTCGCCTGCCCGCCGGGGCATCGCTTCGCCGACCGCACCATCACACTTGACGAGCTGCGCGGAGAGTCGCTCATCCTCATGCAGGAGGGTGCGGGAGTCAGGCAGATCGTGGAGGACGGCCTGCGGCGCCAGGGCGTCCGGCTGCGTGACCTCGACGTTCGGCTCGAGCTCGGACTGCAGGAGTCCGTTCGCCGGGCGGTCGAGGCCGGTTTCGGCCTGACGTTCATCTCCCGGACCGCCGTCGAGTCCGATCTGGCCGCGGGCACGCTCGCCGAGGCGCGAGTTCAGGGGCTCGAGGCGACCCGGGAGATCTCGCTCGCGTCTGCGACCGGGCGCGCTCGTTCCCGCGTCGCCGAGGCGTTCGTCGCCTTCGCTCGCGAGCGCCTCGCCGCGTGATCGTTCGTTGGGGTATCGGGGAGCTCGACGACCTGCTCGGCGAGCTCGGGATCGAACGGCCGCTTCTCATCACGACGCAGCGCTTCGCCGAGCTCGAGCTGCCCGTTGCCGCCCGCTTCTCCGGGGTGCAAAGGCACTCCCCGATCGAGGTCGTCGCCGCTGCGACCGCTGCCGCCGACCACGCGGACGGCCTCGTGGGACTCGGCGGCGGCAGCGCGATCGACACCTCGAAGGCGGTCTCCGCGACGACCGCTCTGCCGCTTGTCGCGGTTCCGACGACCTACGCGGGCGCCGAATGGACGCCGTTCTTCGGCATGCGCGACGCGGCGCGACGCCGGAAGACCGGAGGGTCCGGCGCCCACACCGTCGGCGTCGTCTACGAGCCGGCGCTCACGCTCGGTCTTCCTCGCGAGGAGACCGTCGGCACAGCGCTGAACGCACTCGCTCACTGCGCGGAAGCGCTGTACGCGGGCGAGTGCGCTGACGCGTCGCGTGGAGCCGAGTTGATCGCGCGGTGGCTGCCCGACGTCGTGCCCGACGGCGACGACCTCGACGCTCGCGCGGGCCTTCTCGAGGGAGCGATGTACGCGGGTATGGCCCTTGCCGAGCGCGGAATGTTCCTCGCGCACGCCATGGCGCAGGCTCTCGGCGGCCGCTACGGCGTCGCTCACGGCGCGATGAACGCGATCTGCCTCGCCCCGGCGCTTCGCTTCAACGAGCCGGTCGTTCCCGCGGCGATCGCGAGCTTCGGCAAGTCGCTCGGTACCGAGGACCCGGCAGTGAGGGTGGAGGAGCTGGCGCAGCTCGGCGGGTTCGCGCGTCTCCGCGACTTCGGCGTGCGCGAGAGCGAGCTCGCCGAGCTCGCTGCGGAGACCGCGGCACGACCCGGGGCGCAGGCGAATCCGCGGCCGGCGAGCGCAGAGGACGTCGAGGCGCTGCTTCGCTCGGTCTGGTGAGCGATTGACGAATCGCCCGCGCAGGCGGACGATGTGCGCGTGATCGTCGAGTACGCAGGACTCGTGTCGGCCTTCGCGCTTCTGGCGGCGACACTCAGTGGCTCGTACGGCCAGAACGTCGCGGCTGTCTTCGCGTCGGGCGCGACGGGCATCGGCGCGGTCGGCAAGGCGGCCCAAGCGCAGAAGGTGTCCAAAGTCGAAGCGAAAGCCGCGTACAAGCGTGCGCCGTACAAGAAGCCTGCGCTCAAGTACCTGTACGCGATTGGCTGGATCGGCGGAAAGAAGAATCCCGGCCAGTGCGGCCTCACGCTGCTTGGCCAGGACGCGGCGAGGGAGCAGACGGTGCGGCAAATCCGTTCCAACCCGAAGCTGATGACCCAGCTGCGCAAGCGCGCCGTGAGTGCCGGCACCGCGGCGACCGCCCTCGTCAAGGGCGTCGTGTCCGCCTGCGCGTGAGCTGACCTACGCGGCTTCGGGAGCGGGTCGGCGCCGCCCGCCGAGCACGCGGCGGAGGCTCACGATCCCGAGGACGTTCGATCCGTCGACGACTGGAAGGTGGCGGAATCCGTTGTCGAGCATCACCTGCGCCGCGTCGTCCAGAGGCATGTCCTGCGGCGCGGTGATCGGGTCGGCGGTCATCCACTGTCGGACGCGCGCCTCGCTCGTGTGCACCCGGGCTGCCATCGCTCTCAGCATGTCGCGCTCCGTCAGGATTCCGATCAGCCGGCCGAAGTCCTTGACGACGACCGCGCCGACGTTGCTCGCGCTCATCTTCTCCGCGACCTCTCCCAGCGTGTCCTCGGGCGCGACCGTGATGAAGGTCGGCTTGACGATGTCGGCGAGCGTGCTCATGAACGGACGAGTGTAGCCCGTCGCGTGTCCGGGGTCTATGTGAATAACGATTGATAATGACAGCGATAAGATTCTGCGCTACGATACGGCCCGTGCGCACCCGGGCCTCGTTTGACGTGCTCGTGATCGGGAGCGGCGCCTCCGGGCTCGCGGCGGCGGTTGCCGCCGGGCGCGCGGGCGGCGCCCGCGTCGGGCTCGCAACCAAGACCACGGTGCAGGCGTGCAACTCGGCGAAGGCGCAGGGAGGCATCCAGGCAGCGTTCGGCGAGGACGACTCGCCCGAGATCCACGCCGAGGACGTCATGCGCAGCTCGCACGAGACGGCGGATCCTGCGCTCGTCTCGGTGCTGACGAGCGAGGCGCCCTCGGCCATCCACTGGCTCGAGGAGCTTGGCGTCGGGTTCACCCGCTCGAACGGCGGCTACCGGCTTGCGCGCTGTGGCGGAGCGAGTCGGCAGAGGCTACTCCAGGTCGGCGATCGAACCGGGCACGCGATTACCAAGAATCTTCGAGATGCCTTCGAGGCGGGCGACGGAGCCCAGCTTGCCCACCACGCGCTCGTCGGGCTCGAGCCCGGCTCGAGCGGCTGGGCGGCGTCGTTCCAGACGAAGGACGGTGTCGTCGAGATCGACGCCCGCGCGATCGTGCTCGCCGCCGGCGGTCGCTGCTATGCGGAGGCCGAGGACCGTGGCGAGCTCTCGACGAACCATCCGAACGCGACGGGCGAGGTCACGCGTATCGCCGTCGCGGCGGGCGCGGAGACGCGCGACCTCGACGCGCTGCAGTACCACCCGAACGGCGGCGCCTGGCCGGCGACGATGCAGGGCTACTCGATCCCCGAGACGACCCGCGCGTACGGAGCGGTTCTGCTGAACGCGGACAGTGAGGAGTTCACGGACTCGCTCGGTACCCGTGACGCGGTCTCGCAGGCGATCTTCGACGAGGTCGAGAAGGGCAAGGGCGTGCTTACACCCGACGGTCGACCCGCGGTCTGGCTCGACACGACGCGCATCTCCCCCGAGGACGCGGAGATCTCGCTGCCGTACATGCTCCGCCGGTACCGCGCGGCCGGGATCGATCCGCTCACGGAGCCGATCTACACCTACCCCGTCCTCCACTACCAGAACGGCGGGCTCGTGATCGACGAGCACGCGGAGACCACGCTCGAAGGCGTGTTCGCCTGCGGCGAGATCGCAGGCGGGACGCACGGAAGGAACCGCATGATGGGTAACAGCCTCTTGGAATGCACCGTGTTCGGCCGTCGCGCGGGCCGTGCGGCGGCGGAGAGGAGCGCCGCATGAGCGACCGACCTGATCCGCTCGATCCGAAGGTCGTCCAGTCTTTCGTCGAGAACGCGCACGACGATCTCGAAGCTGTGCGCGAGCTTCTGGCCGCCGAGCCGGCTCTCGTCAACGCGGCGTGGGACTGGGGCGGAGGCGACTGGGAGACCGGACTCGGGGCTGCGGCGCACATGGGTCGCCGCCAGATCGCCCTCCTCCTACTCGAGCACGGCGCTCGGCTCGATCTCTTCGCGGCCGCGATGCTGGGCTACTTCGACATCGTCAGCTCGGTGCTCGCGAACTTCCCGGACATGCGCGACTCGAAGGGGCCGCACGGGATTCCGCTGGTCGAGCACGCGCGGGCCGGGGGCGAGGATGCCCGGGCGGTCCTCGACCTGCTCGAGGCGACCGAGGTCGTATCGTGAGCGTCGTCGTCACCGATCTCTCGCAGGCGGTCGAGGATGCCGCGGCGCACTTGTACGTGTGGGCGCTCAAGGACATCCCGCAGGATCTGAGAGACGCGCTCGCGGACGCTGCCGGAAGGGAGACGTCGGTCACCGGCCAGCGTGTCCTCCAGACCATCCTGCGCAACGTGAACGTCGCCGAGGAAGAGAAGAACCTCGTCTGCCAGGACACCGGCCTCGCGGTCTACTACTGCAGCGTCGGCGAGCACTTCCCGCTCCACCCTGCGCGGATCTACGCGGCGCTCAAGGAGGGCACCGAGCGCGCGACCGTCGATCATCCGCTGCGCTCGAACACGGTCCACACGCTGACCCGCGAGAACACGGGGCCGAACGTCGGGTTCCGCATTCCGATCGTCCACTGGGACTTCGTTCCGGACTGGGACGGCCTCGACGTCAAGTGCGTTCCGAAGGGCTCGGGCTCCGAGAACATGAGCTTCCTGAAGATGTGCGTGCCTGCCGACGGCGTCACCGGAATCAAGAAGTTCGTGCTCGAGTCGATCGTCGGCGCCGGCGGGAAGCCGTGTCCACCCGGGATCGTCGGGGTCGGGATCGGCGGCTCGGCTGACTACGCGATGCACCTCGCGAAGGAGGCGATCGCGCGACCGGTGGGGACGCGAAACCCGGATCCGCTCGTCGCGGAGCTCGAGGACGATCTCTACGGGCTCCTCAACGAGACGGGCGTGGGGCCGATGGGTCTTGGCGGCGACGTGACGGTGCTCTCCGTCCATGTCGAGAACGCGGACACGCACATGACGCTCAATCCGGTGGCCGTGAACTATCAGTGCTGGGCGGCGCGGCGCGCTTCGGCGCACATCTCCGCCGGCGGCTCGATCGAGTACGAGCGGGACGCTTAGATGGCGTCCAAACCGGCCACCTGGTTGTTAGGGGTCTTTACAGTGCCTGGCACTGTAAAGGTGACAAGTTCGTGCCAAGGAGTCCACAGCTGATGGCGACGCACGAGGTCACGTTCCCCGTCACCGACCCTGCCGAGATCCTGAAGCTCCGCGCCGGGGACGAGGTGATCGTCCAGGGGCACATCATCGGGATTCGCGACCGCACCCAGATCCGCATCTTCGACCAGGGAGTCTCACCGCCGATGGATCTCACTGGCGCGTTCCTCCTCCACACCGCTCCGGGAGTACGCAAGCTCGGCCCCGGCCGCTACGAGAAGATCTGCATCGGCACGACCACGAGCGCCCGAATGGTGCGGTTCACGGAAGGCCTCGGTGCACAGTACGGCGTCCGCGCGATCTGCGGGAAAGGCGGGTTCCCTGACGAGGCGATCGAGCCCATGCGCGCACTCGGGATGGTCTACTTCGCCATCGTCGGCGGAGCGGCTGCGCTCGAGACGACCCAGATCGAGGAGATCGAAGAGGTCGCGTGGGAGGAACTCATGCCCGAGTGCCTGTGGAAGTTCCGCGTGAAGGACTTCGGCCCGCTCACGGTCGGCATCGACGCCCACGGCGACTCTCTCTATCGCGACGTCCAGGATCGCGCCCACCGCAAGCTGGAGGAGATCTATGCACGTTTTTGACGGCAACGGCTTCCTCGACGTCCCCACCCGCGAGGGCAAGCCCCGCTCGCGCGGCCTCACGCACGTCATCGACAAGGGCCTGAACCTGCGCGAGATCGAGGGCCTGTTCGACACGGCCGGC
>JBOHBA010000030.1:0-2687 GCA_050698095.1 Gaiellaceae bacterium | reverse complement strand
CTCGAGGGCAGGCGGGTCGCGGTCGTCGTGCCCGCGTTCGACGAGGAGCGCCTCGTCGGCGAGACAATCCGTGGGATTCCCGACTTCGTCGACTGGATCTACCTCGTTGACGACGCTTCACGCGACGGAACGGCAGCGGCGGTAGAGGCAGTCGGCGACCCACGCGTGCTGGTGATCCGCCACGAGAGGAACTCGGGCGTCGGCGCGGCGATCGCGACCGGCTACCGCAACGCGCTCGAGGGCGGGATCGACGTGGTCTGCGTCATGGCCGCGGACAACCAGATGGACCCGGCGGAGCTCCAGGGCCTGGTCGAGCCTGTTGCCCGCGGCGAGGTCGAGTACGCGAAGGCGAACAGGCTCGTCTCCGGAGAAGCCTGGAAGGTGATTCCGCGCACACGGTATCTCGGCAACGCGGTGCTCTCGCTCCTCACGAAGATCGCTTCTGGCTACTGGCACGTCGCCGATTCGCAGGCGGGCTTCACGGCGCTGTCGCTGAGCGCGTTGCGGGGGCTCGACCTCGAACGCCTGTACCCGCGCTACGGGTTTCCGAACGACCTGCTCGTCCATCTGAACGTGCAGAACGCGCGCGTGCGCGACGTGCCCTCGCGCCCGATCTACGACGTCGGCGAGCAGTCGGGCATCAAGCTCCGCGCGGTCGTCCCGCGGATCTCGTGGCTCCTGTTCAAGGCGTTCTGGTGGCGGATGGGCCAGAAGTACGTGATCCGCGACTTCCACCCGCTCGTGTTCTTCTACTCGTTCGGCGTCGTGATGACGCTCGCGGGGCTGATTCTGGGGGCCATCGAGGCGGTGCTGAGGATCGCGGGGAACCAGATCACGACGCCGACGATCGTGCTCGTGGCCGTCCTGCTCATCGCGGGCGTCCAGATGACGCTCTTCGCCATGTGGTTCGACATGGAGGCGAACAAAGACTTACGGTGAGGCGACTCGTGAGCGGGATTGCGCCTGCCTGCAAGCGCGCGGGCGACAGGCCGCGGGCGGGAAACGCGGCTGCTGCTCCAGCAGATGCGCTCGTTAGAGTCGTTGAGCACCGATGAGTGAGCACCTTTGACTTCCATCCACGCCAGCGGCAACGGTCACGGCCGTCCCCGTACCCGCCTCGACCTTGTCGAGCGCGCCTTTCCGCTGCCGCCACTCCCGTCCGGAGAGTGGGGAACCGTGCTCGCGGACCCGCCGTGGCGATTCGTGAATCGCACGGGGAAGGTTGCGCCCGAGCACCATCGCCTGAACCGCTACGACACCATGACGGTCGAGGAGATTGCGGCGATTCCGGTGTCGAGCGTGGCGGCCGAGAAGTCGCATTGCTACCTCTGGGTCCCGAACGCCCTCCTGCGCGAAGGTCTACAGGTGCTCGCGGCGTGGGGCTTCACGTACAAGACCAACGTGGTGTGGCACAAGGTGCGCAAGGACGGCGGCAGCGACGGCCGAGGCGTTGGCTTCTACTTCCGTAACGTCACCGAGCTCGTGCTCTTCGGTGTGCGCGGTTCGCAGCGGACATTCCAGCCCGGCCGCACACAGACGAACCTGCTCGCCACGAGAAAGAGGGAGCACTCACGGAAGCCGGACGAGCTGTACGACATCATCGAGGCCTGCTCGCCGGGACCCTTCCTCGAGCTGTTTGCGCGTTATCCCCGCGACGGGTGGGAGGTCTGGGGAAACGAGGCTGCCGAAGATGTCACGCCGCGCGGAAGGCAGTACCCGGCGTATCGCTAGCGGTGGCAGCGTGCCGTGATCGCGACCGCGAGCACTGGGCAGCCGCCTGCGTCGCCACGCGTCATGCGCGGCTCCAGCTTCTCGATGTTCGTCGTTGTCGTGGTCCCGAGCGGGTCGCGTCCAATACGTCTCCCGAGCGCGCGAAGATCGGCCGTCGTTCGCGTGAGGATGACGCCCGCGGAGATCACGCCCGCGTCGTACAGCGCACGGAACGCCCCGATGTCGCGGTCGAGGTTGCCGTCCTTCGCGTTCCATTCGACATCGAGCGCGACGCCTGCCTTCACGTTGTCGGTCTTGTAGCCGACGGCAGTCACCTGGGTCTTCACGGTCGTCGCCTGTTTCTCGCCTGCCGCCCGGTAGGGCATGAGGCGAAGCTCTGAGACGATCGTCGTGTCGTGCTGGCCTTCCCGCCAGCCCAGCGTGCGGAAGGCTTCATCGAGCCTCCGCGCGACATCGCTCTTGGCGCCGCCGGCCACCAAGAAGTCGTCGTTCTTCAGCCAGAACCCATGTAGCACCTGGACGATCTCGGCGAACTCGGTCGGGCTGGTGTTGGCGAGGACGGCGGCTGCGTGTCGCACCTCGCGGAACTCGAAACGACGCAGGATTGCCGGCGGGAAGACACGCATGTAGCTGTCGGTGAGCTGCACGGCCGCGGACCATAGGCGAAGTCCGAAAGCGTGAGGCAGGCGCGGCGGCAGTTCGAACTCGGCCACTGCGCGGGACGTGCCCACCTCGGACTCGTCGTCGTCGCCCGACGATCTCGGCCGAGTTTCGTCATCCGGTAAGAATCGTGTAAAGAAACAGGCTGCAAAACCCGGAAATTGGGAGCGACGGACTTGACCAGGCCGCGCTCGCGTCGCAAGTCTGAATGCGTAACCGTCCACCAGCCGAGGAGGTACTGAATGGCAGTGACGGTAACGCACTCGATGGTCCAGCAGTTCGCTTCGATGAAGCCG
>JBOHBA010000029.1:0-6464 GCA_050698095.1 Gaiellaceae bacterium | reverse complement strand
TCCCGGAACCGCCCCCGCCCGTGCTTCACCCGGGCACCGGCCAGCCCGTCGGCCCCGACGACCTCGCGCCGCTCTTCCCGATGCAGATCATCCTGCAGGAGGTCTCGACCGACCGTTTCATCACGATTCCGGAGGAGGTCCGGTCGATCTACCGCCAGTGGAGGCCGACGCCGCTCTATCGGGCGCGGCGCCTCGAGAAGGCGCTCCAGACGCCGGCGCGCATCTACTACAAGTACGAGGGCGTCTCCCCGACCGGCTCGCACAAGCCGAACACGGCGGTCGCGCAGGCGTATTACAACAAGCAAGAAGGCGTGACGCGCATCACGACCGAGACCGGCGCCGGCCAGTGGGGCTCCGCGCTCGCGTTCGCAGGCGGGATATTCGGCCTCGAGGTCGACGTGTACATGGTCAAGGTCTCGTACGACCAGAAGCCGTACCGCCGCGCGCTGATCGAGGCCTTCGGCGCGCGCGTCGTCGCGAGCCCCTCGGAGGAGACGAGCTCAGGCCGCGCGATCCTCGCCGAGCATCCGGACTCGTCCGGGAGCCTCGGCATCGCGATCTCGGAGGCCGTCGAGGCGGCCGCTCCGCGCGAAGACACGAAGTACTCGCTCGGCTCGGTTCTCAACCACGTCCTCATGCACCAGACCGTGATCGGCGAAGAGGCCCAGATGCAGATGGACGACGCCGAGGACTACCCGGACATCCTCATCGGCTGCACGGGCGGCGGCTCGAACTTCTCCGGCCTCACGTTCCCGTTCATCGGCCGCGCGCTCCGCGAGGAAGCGAAGATCCGCATGATCGCGGTCGAGCCGGCGGCCTGCCCCAGCCTGACGAAGGGCGTGTACGCCTTCGACTTCGGCGACACGGGCCACCTCACCCCGCTCGTGAAGATGCACACGCTCGGCTCGACGTTCGTGCCCCCGCCGTTCCACGCGGGCGGGCTTCGCTACCACGGCATGGCGCCGATGGTGAGTCATCTGCACGAGCTCGGGCTGATCGAGGCGCGTTCGTACACCCAGACCGAGGTGTTCGCCGCCGGAGTCGAGTTCGCACGCGTCGAAGGAATTCTCCCCGCGCCGGAGGCGAATCACGCGGTCAAGGCGGCGATCGACGAGGCCGTCCGCTGCCGCGAGGAGGGCGTGTCGCAGGCGATCCTCTTCAACCTCTGCGGCCACGGGCACTTCGACATGCAGGCGTACATCGATTACTTCGCAGGCGCGCTCGAAGACCACGCGTACTCGGAGGACGAGGTCGCCATGGCGCTCGCCGGCCTTCCGGCGGTGGTCGTGTAGACGCCAAGAGCGGACTCTAGAACTCGCGCGAACACGCCGATGGTATGGGGGTGGTGAGTCGCGCTCGCAAGAGGGATCGCTCCGCGG
The DNA here is from genome assembly GCA_050698095.1 of Gaiellaceae bacterium. Classification (GTDB taxonomy): domain Bacteria; phylum Actinomycetota; class Thermoleophilia; order Gaiellales; family Gaiellaceae; genus GMQP-bins7. The sequence continues at coordinate 5,085 of JBOHBA010000029.1, read as the reverse complement.
GGCCGGAACAACGCGCCCAGCTGATGACGGTCGTAGAACCGCTCACGCCGTTCGACGCCGGGCCGCGTGCGGATGAGGGCCGGCGGCTCAACGTCGTTCGGCTCGTGGATTCCCTCGGCCCTATCTCGCCTGAGCTCGTCCTGATCGACCCCCAGCTCGCAGCTCACGCGCGGGCGTTGCTCCCCGACTACGGCACGACGACGCCGCCAGAAGCCACAGTGCAGCCACGGCGGCTGGCGTTGCCGGCCCCGGCTCCGTGGACGACTGCTTCGAGCAGGCGAACGATCCCGTGGAGGCTTCTCGGAGCGTGCGCGGCATTCGGTGCCGCGGCGAGCATCGGGTTTGGAGCGTGGACGACCGTTTCCGGGAACGATCCAGTCGTCGCTCCGCAGCCTTCCGCGGAGACCGAGGCCAGCCCGACCTTCTTCTCGACGCCGCCGGTCGAGCCCGATCTCACGCTCGAGGCGATCGCCGCGCTCGAGGAGGACGTGCGCCACGCGCCACGCTCGGCTCTCGCGCGCGAGGCCCTCGGGAGCGCGTATGTCCGGTTGGAACGATGGGAGGACGCGGAGGTGGAGTTCCGCGCGCTCGTCGAGCTATCCCCGGAGGACGACTTCGCCCACTACGCGCTCGGCCGTGCTCTCGTGGAACAGGGCCGGCAGTGGGAGGCGGCGCGCCAGTTCGAGAAGGCAGGCTCACTGGCGCAAGGTGGCGCGACAGCGCCCGCCCCTTAGGGGGCTCCTCGCATCGAGCAGCGCTGAGGTGGGACAACTCAGCGTGAAGTAGCAAGTCCGAGTCGTGCCGGTCAGAGCGGTGGCTAGGATCGGCCGGTGGCACCTTCCGACGTTCAGGCTGCCTTCGCACAGGCGGCGGCCGAGGACGGGATCGTGCTCAGAAGCCAGTCGTTCGACTGGCTATGCGAGCAGGGCCACGTCGGATTCGAGGGCGTCGCGAACGCCCGCTTCGACCACGCGCTCGCCGGGCCGGTGGCGGCCGCGCTCGAGACCCTCGAGGCGATCTACGCTCGCCTGAAGGGCGACACCTCGGTTCTGCATGCCTCGCGCAAGAACTTGCTACTCGCTGTCGATCTGGTGCACGAGCCAAGCGGCACCATGATCGAGGTCGACACGCTGCCTCACTTCACCTCGTTCCGCCTGCTCGCCCTCGAGCTCTATCCCGCCGAAGCCGCGATGGGCTTCGACCTCGGCGAGTACAAGGAGCTGTGTCGGGCGTGGTGCTCCACGACGGACGGCCTCGAACGCAACCTGGCCGCGAAGGGGTTCGGCTTCGGAGGAGTGCCTCGGGAGCGGGCCTACCGCGACTCGCTCCTGGACCTCGGCGCTCCCGCGATGGGCCACCCGCCGGTCATCCGGATCGCGGCGGTGGACGGCGACGGGGCCGCCGCCTACCGCAGCCACCGGGCCTCACTCGTGGCGCTTCGGGCCTCCTGAGGGAGCGACGTACCCGTCGATGACAGAGACATTGACCGTCGAGCACCGCCCGCACCGGATCCGGACCTTCTTCGTCATCTGCACCGGCTGCATCGACGTCGCCAGGACGTTGCCGCACGTGACGCAGACGTAGTCGTCTGGACCGTTGCCGTGGAACACGGGGCGGTCCGGGTCGTCCTGGATGGCGGTACCGCCGTCGCGAGGGACCTCTCCCTCGCGTACTTGTCGCATCGAGATCGTGGCCATCGGCGCTCCCTCACGTCAGATCTGGCCGAGCTTCTCGGCGAAACTCGTGACTAGCGCGTCGAGCACGCCGACCATCACCCCCTCGCCCATCGACGCGGCCGTGCCCGTGATCTGCGCCCGTGTGTGGATGGTCCCTCCGCCGTCCGAGAGCGCGAACGCGATCGTGGCGTTCGCGTACCCCTGTCCGCCAGCCTCCTTGGATTTGACGTCGAGCACGATGCGATGGGCCGCAGGGTCCTGCTCGACGATCTCCACAGTGCCCGTGAAGTTCAGTCCCATCGCTCCCATCCTGATGTCGATCTCGGACCGGACGGAGTTCGGCCCAGTTCTCTCCAAGACCCGGCCTCCCTCGACGCAGGGAATCACGCGCTCGAGGTCGAGGATCGCCGCGAAGCTCTCGTCGATCGGCTTTGCGGTGGAGAACGAGTGTTCCAGCTCTACGGCCATCGTGCACGCTCCTCGTCGAAGGGTGAGCGCACGATCGCGATCTCACCGGTCACTTGGCAGAGACTAGTCAACCTCCCAGGCTCTAGAGTCACGGTCATCGAGCCAGGGACGCACACGTTCGGTCCGGAAAACGGCGCCTTGTGGGTCAGGACCGGGCGCACCGGTGCCGCTGCTCAAGCCGGGCACGACCTTCTGATCGAGGTCACCGCCTGGCAGGCGACACTCGACGTCGGCGAGTCCGGGGCGCAGACGAGTGTCGCGCTCGAGGTCGACGCGACCTCGCTTCGGGTTCGTGAAGGCGTCGGGGGAATGCAGGCGCTCGGCGACGACGACAAGGCCAGCATCCAGGACACCATCGACGACGAGATCTTGAAGCGGATGAGCATCGAGTTCCGTTCGACCGCAGTGGACGTCGCTGCCGACGGCGGCCGATTCGGCGTGCAGGGAGAGCTGAGCATGGCGGGCAACGCCCGTCCACTCGACTTCGACCTCGTCGTCGGCGACGACGGCGACCTCGAGGGCAGCATCCTCGTCAAGCAGAGCGACTGGGGAATCACGCCGTACTCGACGTTGTTCGGCGCCTTGAAGGTCGCCGACGAGGTCGAGGTGGTCGTGAAGGCGTCCTTCGGTCGACCCGGCCCGGACGACGCGCCCGTAGAGCTCGAGTGGTCCGCCCCCTGGGATGTCGAGTGGCGACCGACGGCGATCGTTCGCCCCGGTGTCTCGAGCCTCCTCTGGTCGCTCGTCTTCTCCGTGTATCTCTGGCTCGGCATGGCCGCGATCGGAGTGCCGTTCGGCACGAGCCTGCTGCTTGCGCTCGTGGCGTCGTTTCCCATCTTCGTCTTCATCCGAACACGCGGCGTGGGCCGCGCGAGTCGAGCCGCCGATCAGTCCCTGTAGACCGTCTGGGCGTCGAGACCGCCCTCGACTCCCGGCGGGAGGGCGCCTGTCCCGTGCGCGTACAGGGCGATTTCCTCGAGCGTCTTGACCTGCGTCGGGTCACCTGCGTCTGCGCGCACCCACGCTCCGTTGACCCACGTGAGTGTTTCCGATGGAGCGCCCAGCGCCGCTCCTGCGAGCAGCTGCGCCTTGGCACGAATCTTCCCCGCGGCGCTGGCGATCGCAGCCGAGGCGCCCTCCGAGGGGCTCGTGTTGTAGCCGTGGCCGGTACCGAACCGGTCGGTATCGGCGGGAACGACCTTGACGTCGAGCGGGGGGACACCGAGCTCGTCGGCCACGAGCTGGGCGTGCTGCGCCTCGTTCCCGTCGGACTCCGTGGTCAGGCTGAGCACCATCTTGCCGGTGGGGTGGACGCGAAGAAAGACTGCTCGGTACGCCTCGTTCGCCATCAGGTCCTCCTCGATCGTGGGTCGCAGGTCATCGCTCGCCGTCGTCTGAATCGTTGTTCTCCTTCGCAAGGCGCTGGCGTTCCTGGTGGGCGGTCAGCGCGTTGTGCTCCTCCAGGTCGCAGAAGGCGGGTTGCGGGCCGCCCATCGGATGCGGCGGCACTGCCGGTCGCTCGCAGCCCGGGTAGATGCACGTCTTGGGCAGGGTCTCGGTCATCCTTCGTCGCTCGCCCAGCCCGGCGTCGTGTTTCCTCTGCTTGGGCCGTGTCCGCTCGGCATCGCGACCGAGCTTCCAGGGACCGGAGTGGCGCTTCCCCACGGCTCGGCGTCGCTCGCGTCAGCCGGTACAGGCCTCCACTCTTCCGATGGAGAGCTCCCCTCGTCTCGCGACTTCGCGCCGATCGCGTCGGCGACCTCGCCGAGCGCCTCGAAGCTATGGCCGCTCACGAGCGCGTCGCAATAGGGCAGCGCCGCGACCATGCCAGCGGACTGGATCGAGAACGCGCTTGCGCTGAGTCTCGGGTTGACCCACACGATCCGGTGGGCGAGCCGCCCGAGGCGATCCATCTCGCGTCCTACGAGCATCGGGTCGCCGCGCTCCCACCCGTCGGAGAGGATCACGACAACTGCGCCGCGGGCCATGCCACGGCGTCCGTGGCGATCGTTGAACGCCTGCAGCGCGTCGCCGATTCTGGTTCCGCTCGACCAGTCGGGCGCAGCCGCGGCGGCGCGTTGGATCGCGCGCTCTGGGTTACGGGACGCCAGTGCGCGGGTCAGCCGGGTAAGGCGGGTGGCGAAGACGAACGCCTCCGCGTTCGGGCCGGTGCCGGCGGCACAGGTCAGAAACTGCAGGTACGCCCGCGCATAGGGCTCCATCGAGCCGGAGATGTCGCAGAGCATCACGAGCCGTCGGCGGGCGAGGCGTCGACGACGGCGCGCGAGGCGCATGGGATCGCCCCCCGTGCGAAGGCTGGCCCGGAGCGTTCGCCGCATGTCGACGCGTGCTCCGTGACGTCCTCGTCCGTAGCGGCGCGTCCGCCGCAGCGGCGTTGCGAGCTCGAGCCGCGACATCAGCCGGTAGAGCTGCGCGAGCTCATACGGCTCGAGCGCGTCGAAGCTCTTGCGGCCCAACAGCTCCTCGTCGCTCGCGAGTGCCAAAGGCACCTCGACCTCGGCTTCATCCGTCGCGTCGTCACGCTCGCCGGCCGGTGAACGAGACGCGCTTGGAGACGGTTCCCGGCTTTCCGAGTTCTCGGGCGAGGTCTTGTGGTCCGACCTCGGCCGGTCGTCCACGGGCGAGCTGACGGCGCGGGCGTCCTCGAGATCGAGGTCGTCGCGCTCCGCTCGACCGCCGAAGATGGCGAAGAACACGGCGTCGAAGGCCCCGACTTGCCCTGGATCGGACACCAGCACTGCACGCGCGGTCCAGTACAGCCGTCGCCGCGTGATCGGCCTCACGAGCGTGAGCGCCCGCGCGAGATCGGCCGCGCGGCTGGGAGTGACGGGCACCCCGCGATCGTGCAAGCGCCGGCTCAGCGCGCCCACGAGCGCCGGCAGATCGAGGTGGATCGTGTCGACCCCGAACACGCCGTTGG